>JABMML010000197.1 GCA_013205585.1 Chitinophagaceae bacterium
CGTTATGAGCCCGACGAGCTACCGCTGCTCTACCTCGCGATGTTTGGACGGCAAAGATAGGCCAATATTAGTTCCTAACCAAGAATTAGAGGGTCTATGTAATTAACGAAGAAAGGGAATTAGTTAATTCCTGCGTCGAATACTTGATGCACCTGAAGTATTAGATTCTTTCACATTCGGGTTGCCTTTATAATTTATATCGCTGGCACCACTTGAATTGGCTCTTAAAATTTCTGTAACTGTTACACCAATATTACTAGCACCTGAGGCACGAAGTATGGCACCCTTTGCAGTTAAATTATATAATTTGGCAGTACTTGCACCAGATACTTCTATAGCTAAATCATCCACTTTACCTATTAATTCAATACTAGAGGCACCGCTTCCATCAATATCAATACTATTTGCAGATACTTCCCCTTTATAATCTGAAGCGCCCGTTAATTGATACATTAAAACACCTGCCTTTATATTTCCTTTAAAGTCTGAAGCACCCGATAATTTAATTCTCATTTTAGGAGACTCAATGGTATTTACTAAATGTACAGTACTAGCACCTGATGCTGTTAATGCATTTATATCTTGAATGCTTACATAGGCCTTGGTTTTATAATTGCCCCATTTTCTCCAACTAAACCAAGTTCCTTTATCTCCTAGTCTTATAATTAAAGTACCTCCTACTACCTCTGTAATAATATGATCTCTGATTTCATCATTCGTTGCACTAACGGCTACTTCATTTTTATTGGACTGGGTTAAATACAAATCAATGGCGCTTGACACGCTAATAGCTGTAAAGCTAGGTACCTTTCTTTGTTGGGCATTTTCGTCATATACAATAGATTTATTCTCCTGCGCATTCACAACAAAGCCCGCAAGTAACAATAGGGCAAAAAGTATCTTTTTCATAATTGAGGTTATTTATTACTTAAAACGTAAATATTAATATAAAGTTACAGCGCTTTGTATCATTTTACTGCTTATTTTTGTGTTGTCCTCGGGGTGCTGTAAAAGGCTGAGAAAAACCCGTTGAACCTGAACAGGGTAATGCCTGCGAAGGGAAGGTCATCGCAATTTCTGCGCCACTTCTCATAGCTATTCCCTGTTCCCAGTATCAATTTTTTGAAACAAGTAAACTTTAGTTATGACTAAGTTATTGGGAACATTTGCATTTTTATTCTTTGTAGCTGGTAGTATGGCTCAATCAAAACAGCTGTCTAATCTAAAAAGAAAAGACAGTA
Organism: Chitinophagaceae bacterium; assembly: GCA_013205585.1. Taxonomy (GTDB): domain Bacteria; phylum Bacteroidota; class Bacteroidia; order Chitinophagales; family Chitinophagaceae; genus Sediminibacterium. Next base: position 1,242 of record JABMML010000197.1, read on the forward strand.
TTAGTAAGTATACAGACAGTATTAGAAGCCTACCCCCTCTAGAAGTGAAAGCCATTAGAGTAAGTGAACAGGCCCCTTTTGCAAAAACAAATATTAGTAGAGCACAAATTGCATTAAACAATGTAGGGCAAGACCTCCCCTTTTTACTGGAGAATACGCCTTCAGTGGTTGTGCATGCTGATGCAGGCATTGGTGTTGGTTATACAGGTATTCGAATTAGAGGTACGGATGCAACAAGAATTAATTTTACATTAAATGGTATTCCTTATAATGACCCCGAGAGTATGGGTACATTTTTTGTGAACATACCAGATTTTAGCTCAAGTGTCAATAGTATACAAATTCAAAGAGGTGTGGGTACTTCTACTAATGGAGCTGGAGCATTTGGAGCTAGTGTTAACTTAATGACCAACGACTATAATCCAAGCGCTTATTTGTCTTTACAAAATACTTTTGGGTCTTTCAATAGTATAAAAAATAATATAGTTTTTGGTTCAGGACTACTCAATAATAAATTTACTATTGACGGAAGACTTAGTTCAATTATGAGTGATGGATTTATTGACAGAGCTAGTTCTGATTTAAAAAGCTTTTATCTAAGTACCACTTATTGGGGCAACCAATCTTCCCTAAGATTAAATGTATTTACTGGTAAAGAAAGAACCTATCAAGCATGGTATGGTGTGCCTCAGGAATTACTAGCCACCAATAGAACATTTAATCCAGCAGGAACAGAAAAAGCAGATGCCCCCTATGATAATCAAACAGATAATTACAGACAAACGCATTATCAATTGTTTTACAATAAGAACATCAATAGTCATTGGAAATGGAATACTGCATTTTATTTAACCACTGGAAAAGGATATTACGAAGAGTATAAAGCAGGGGTCGATTTTTCAGATTACAATATTGATGTCACGCGTAAAATGAATGTCCCTGCTGATTTAGTGAGAAGAAGATGGTTAGATAATAACTTTTACGGACAGATAGCTGCGCTCTCTTATGTGGATAGTTTAAATGATGTAACGATGGGTGGTGGTTGGAGCATTTATGATGGACTACATTTTGGTACACTGCCCTACCTAGATACAAGACTGGCACCTGCAGATTACAGATACTATGATAATGATGCACTTAAAAAAGAAATGAATACCTATGTGAAATGGGAAAGAAAATTGACAAAAACATTTAAAAGTTTTATAGACCTACAATATAGAAATGTAAATCATCAAATGAATGGGTTTACAAAAAATACGAACCTGTCCATTGAAAGAAAATTTAATTTCTTCAACCCTAAAATGGGCTTAACCTATCAAGCAAAAAATATTTTTTACTACACCAGTGTTGCGGTCGCCAATAAAGAACCCAATAGAGATGATTTTGAAGCAACTGCAATAGAACAGCCAAAGAAAGAACAATTAATAGATTGGGAAACGGGGCTTGAATTGAAGAGGCAAAAGTATTCGATTAATGCAAACGTTTACTACATGAATTACAAAGACCAATTGGTATTAACGGGTAAGATTAATGATGTAGGCGCCTACACAAGAACCAATGTTCCAAAAAGTTATAGAGCAGGTATAGAATTACAAGTGAAATATGCATTAAATAAAAAATATAATACTAGTTATAATATCACATTGAGTCAGAATAAGATTAAGGAATTTACTGAATATGTAGACGATTACGATCAATTCACGCAAGTAGCTATTCAGCATAAAAATACCAGCATTGCTTTATCGCCTAGTTTAACTACGAACCGTACTTTTAATTGGAAACCAAATGATAAATTTAGTTTTTTCTGGACAACCAAATACACTTCTAAGCAATTCCTTGACAACACAGAAAACAAGTCTAGAATTTTAGATTCTTATTTTATCAATGATATCAATGCACATTGGACTATTTTGAATAAAGCAAAATTCACCATGTTATTACAGTTCTACGCCAATAATATATTAAATGTTCAATATGCACCCAATGGATATACTTATAGTTATATCTATGATCGCAGTGTAATAACATCTAATAATTACTACCCTATGGCAGGTAGAAACTATTGGGTTAGTTTAAAGATAGATCTGAAGTAATTAAAATTAACCTGGGAATTTAGCCTGCCAGTCTAGCATACCACCAGACACGTTCACTAGATTTTAAAAGCCATTAGGCTCTAACATTAGACAGGCTTGACCACTTCTATTGCCACTTCTGCAATAAATATATATGATCTCTTCTTTCATGTCC
>JABMML010000198.1 GCA_013205585.1 Chitinophagaceae bacterium
ACAATAATTAAATTGAAAGCAGAGCCCATTTTTATTTCCGAGTAGCTAAACTTCCTAGTTTGCGCTTGCAGTAAGGGTATAGAAAATACAAGAAGGGCAATTGTATAAATGAATGGTTTCAAACTTGTTCTTATTAATACTTATGCTTAAATTTAAGCTATAAAAAAATAGTATACCATGGAACGCAGAAATTTTTTAAAACAAAATGTTTTAGTGGGTGGTTCACTTTTAGCAGGCAGTAGTTTATTAGCAGAAAATGCAAAAACTTTTACATCCAACCCTGTAGAGCCTACCCCCTTCAAACTAAAATATGCCTTTCACGATGGCATGTTTGAAAATTTCGCAGGACCTAATTTTATTGATCAAATAAAATATGCACATAGTATTGGCTTTACGGCTATTGAAGACAATGGAATGATGAGTAGAACCCCTGAAATGCAACAAAAAATTGGAGATACCTTGGCGGCACTTGGTATGCATATGGGTGTATTTGTGGTGAACTTTTCTAATAACGACAAAACCAATTTAACCACTGGTTCTAAAGAATGGAAAGATAAGTTTACGGCATCTTGCAAGGAAGCTGTTGAAGTAGCTAAAAGAACCAATGCAAAATGGATGACCACCGTACCTGGTAATTTTGATAGAAGTTTACCCATGGATATTCAAACAGGTAATGTGATTGAAGGATTAAGAGCAGGAGTAGAAATTTTAGAAAAGAATAATTTAATTACTGTTTTAGAACCTTTGAGCGATACGCCCAATTTATTTTTACGCTACTCAGATCAAGCCTATGCTATTTGTAAAGCCATCAATAGCCCCGCTTGTAAAATTTTATCTGACATGTATCATCTGCAAAAAAATGAGGGCAATATCATCAATAATATTAACAGATGCTGGTCTGAAATAGCGTATTTCCAAATTGGCGATAACCCTGGCCGCAATGAACCTGGATCGGGAGAGATGAACTACCGCAATATCTTCAAACATATTAATAGCAAGGGCTATAAAGGTATTTTAGGAATGGAACACGGAAAAGTGGGTGCAGGCAAGGAAGGAGAATTGGCTTTAATTAAAGCGTACAGAGAAGCCGATAATTTTTAAGCATTTCCAAATATAATTAACCAATATAATTAATAAGTTATTGATACAATTATTATAAATTATAAAAAATACTATGAAAAAATACTTATTATTCTTTTTAATTTTTGCATTCGCTCAAGCTACAAATGCCCAAAATTATCAGCCCAATTGGGAGTCTTTAAACACCAGAAAAATTCCTGCATGGTTTCATCAAGATAAGTTTGGCATTTTTATTCACTGGGGTGTGTATTCGGTGCCTGCCTATGCACCTATTATGCCAAATAGTGGGTATAGCTATTCCGAGTGGTATAGATATAGATTGTATGAGAAGCAAAAAGATTTTATGGCCTTTCATAATAAAAATTATGGTAGCAGTTTTGCTTATGAACAATTTGAACCTATGTTTAAAGCAGAAATGTTTGATCCTAATCAATGGGCAAATGTTTTTAAAAAATCGGGTGCTAGATATGTAGTACTCACTTCTAAACACCACGATGGTTATGCCTTATGGAATAGTGCTGAAGCCGATCGTGATTGGAATAGACCTTGGAACGCTGTAACAGGAACACCTAAGCGCGATTTATTAGGAGACTTATCTACTTCAGTAAGAGAAGCTGGACTTAAAATGGGTTATTATTATTCTTTATACGAATGGTTTAATCCCTTATGGATGCATGACCGTAAAAAATATGTGACTGAACATATGACACCACAGTTTAAAGACTTAGTGACAAAATATAAGCCCTCTGTTATTTTTTCTGATGGAGAATGGGATATATCTGATACCGCTTGGCAAAGTCCTGCACTACTTGCTTGGCTATTTAATGAGTCGCCTGTAAAAAATGAAGTAGTGGTAAATGATCGCTGGGGAAATAATACAAGAGAGAAAAATCATGGCGCTATGTATACAACTTCAGAATATGGAAGTGGTATGGATGCAAGTATAATATGGGAAGAAAGTCAGGGGGTAGGCCATTCTTATGGATACAATAGAAATGAACAATTAAAAGATTATAAATCCAGTCATGATTTAATTTTAATGCTGGGCGATATTGTTTCAAGAGGAGGTAATTTATTACTAGATATTGGACCTGATGCAGATGGAACCATTCCTGTTATTATGCAACAACGTCTATCAGATATAGGCGATTGGTTAGCTATTAATGGAGAAGCCATTTTTGAAACAGAAGCTTGGAGACCTGCACAATGGACTAAAGGGTATGTCCAACCTAAAAAAGGTGCTAGTTTTATGGCTGGGTATAATGTAGCAAAATTAGTAGTACCACAAAGCGACAGCGCTTATATCGAAACCTTCTTCACCAAAAAAGGAAATGATATTTATTGTATTGTACCTTCTTATCGTAATATACTTACTATTAGAGATTTAATATTACCTAGCACTGCCACTGCTACTATTTTAGGAGCTGATGTAAAAACCAATTGGAAACAAAAAGGAAAAGACATTGTTATTGATTTAACAACTCTTAGACCTAATAGCATTTCTTCTTCAGGTATTTTTGTTGTGAAATTAAAACAGTAATTATTTCAAATTATATTTTTTCATTTGGTTATTCATTACCTTAAACCATAAGGGAGGAACCAAAGAAAGCAAAATCATGCCTGGATAACCTGTAGGCATTTGAGGCGCGTTATCAAAACTTCTAAGAATTTGATATTTTCTTGAAGCCAAGTAATGGTGATCGCTATGACGACTTAATTCAAATAACATTAATCGACCAATAATATGATTGCTATTCCAGCTGTGATGGGGTTGTACTCTTTCAAATTGATGATTTTCGGTTTCATTTCTAGTGAGTCCATAATGTTCGATATAGTTAACCGATTCTAATAAAAGTACACCCAACAAAGCGGCGATTAAAAAACACAAGGCAACACTTAGACCAAAAACTAAATAGATGCCTAGCACAAATGCCACTTGTATCAATTGGAATAACAACATTTCATTGTTGATACTGAACCATGATTTTCCTTTTTTCTCTAACTCTTCCTTGCCAATTTTCCATGCACTCAAATAAGTGCCCATTAATGTTTGTGGCCAGAAAGCATACACCGATTGATTGTATTTAGCTGTACTAGGATCAGAAGCTGTAGCTACATGTTTGTGATGGCCTTTATTGTGTTCAATAAAGAAGTGCATGTACATACTTGTAAGCAATAGCATTTTTGCCAAGAACTGTTCAAATTTATTGACGCGATGTCCTAATTCATGTGCCACATTAATACCAAAAGCACCGCAAAGTAATCCCATGCTTACAATTCTTCCAGCCAAGTCCCAATTGCTAATGTTTGCTTCTTGAACTGCATGAAAAAATACCCATAAAGAATAGTATTGTAATACAACGGCTGCGTACAATACATAATCATAGCCTTTATTTTTTTTAGCCAAGGCTTCCTCTACTTCATCTAAATTTTTTTGGTCTGCTTTGATAAATAGTTCTAAAAATGGAATCACAAAAAAAGTATACAATAGGGTGTACCAACAAGCGATGCCAGTTTCCTTAAAGGCAATTAGGGCCAATAGGTACAATACAAATGGGGTCAAGTATTTAAAAGACTTAGTCAATGCAATCATGCTAGTAAATTAAAAAAAATTATTGGGATACTTGTAAATATGGTTGTAATTTTCTAAAAATTATTTTAAAATGAGAAAATTAATGCTAATAACGGCTTTGTTCTTATCAACTCAAATGATAGCACAAGACTTGCCTAAAAACTTCACCGCCTTGTTGAATGAAGTTGAACCTCAATTAATTAGTTGGAGACAACATTTTCATGAATTCCCTGAACTGTCTAACCGTGAATTTAAAACAGGAGCCTATATTGCTGATTATTTAAAATCAATTGGATTGGAAGTAAATTATCCAGTGGCTAAAACTGGGGTAGTAGCTATTTTGAAGGGTGGTAAACCAGGTCCTGTGGTGGGTTTACGTGCAGACATTGATGCACTGCCCATAGTAGAAAGAACCCCCATTGCTTTTGCATCAAAAGTAAAATCGGAGTACAATGGTCAATCTGTTGGCGTAATGCATGCCTGCGGACATGATGCGCACACCGCTATCTTAATGGCGACTGCAAAAATGTTGAAGCAAATGCAAAAAGAATTGCCTGGTACGGTGGTGTTTTTATTTCAACCTGCCGAAGAGGGATCACCCAATGGGGAAGAAGGTGGTGCGCCACTAATGATCAAAGAAGGCGTGATGGACAAACCTAAAATGGATGTAATTTTTGGCTTACATATGGCGGCAGAATTACCTGCAGGGACCTTGAGTTATAAATCGGGTGCTGCACAAGCCTCTTCAGATTTATTTAAAATTATAGTAAATGGCAAAGGAAGTCATGGAGCCATGCCTTGGAGCAGTATTGATCCAATTGTGGTGTCTGCTGAAATTATTGAAGCTTTGCAACATATTGTTAGTCGTGAATCTGATTTAACCAAGGCACCCTTGGTTATTTCCGTGGGTTCTTTACACAGTGGCATTAGAGCTAATATTATTCCAGAGTCTGCTGAAATGTTGGGCACCATTCGTTCTTTGGATGCTACCATGAGAAAAGAAACACATGAAAAAATGCGTCGTGTGGTGCAACATATTGCACAGAGTGCAGGTGCTACAGCAACCATTGAAATTAATACACAAACCATGATCAATTACAATGATCCTAGATTAGCTAAAAAATCTTTAAGTGCATTGAATAAAGCGGCTGGGGCCGATAATGTGATGGAATCTCGTTGGACAACCGCTGCTGAAGATTTTTCTTTTTATGGAGATAAAGCGCCTTCTTTCTTTTTTAGTTTAGGAGCTATGCAAAAAGGAAAAAATCCCACTGAAGTGGGTGGACACCATACGCCTGATTTTTATTTAGAAGAGTCAGGTTTTATTTTAGGTGTCAAAGCTTTTTGTAATTTGGTCTTTGACAATGCAAAGCCATAAATAATTTATTGCGGATTTGTATTATAGTCTAAATACAAGTCGGCAATTTTTTTAGCTTCAATGATAGGATCCCCTTCGTTTCTATTGGTTAATACAATAATCATTAATTTTTTATCTGGGAATAATAAAATATGATTTCTAAAACCCAGAGAGCTACCACTGTGATGTGGATGGGCAATGTTATTATAATCTTCTACAAGCCATCCATATCCGTAATCAATCATTTTACCATTGTCTAATTTTTTTCTACTCCAAGCATTTTTTTGCATTTCAGGACTAATTAATTTATAGCTCCATAAGGCCTTGATCCATTTGGTCATCTCCACCGTATTAGTATAAATACCCCCGTCTCCTAATACAGCACTGGTAAGGCTTTGGTCGGTTTGGGTCCAAAGTCCATTTTCAAAGGAACTTCCATAGGCTCTATTGAGTACCGTTGATTTTCCTTGCTCATAGGCAAGCGTTGATTTCATACCCAATGGCTTAAAAATACTTTCCTTTAAAAAAACAGCAAAATCTTGACCACTTATTTTTTCTACAATGAGTGCTAAAATAGCATAACCTGTATTGCTATACTTATAATTAGTGCCCGCTGGAAAGTAGAGAGAATCGGCCACATACATTAACTGCAAACAATTAGTATCATGTAATTGTTTTTGTTGTGTAGTCGGCATTAGGTCTTCGTAGTCTATGAGGCCTGAACTATGGGTAAGTAAATGTTTGATTTTAATTTTTTTACCATAAGCCGGGAAACTTGAAAAATATTTAGTGAGGGGATCTTCTAAAGATATTTTATTGTTTTTAGCAAGCAGCAAAATAGACATAGCCGTAAACTGTTTGGTAACAGAGGCCAATCTAAAATTGGTATAAGGATCAATTTTTTCAAAACTGCTCAATTCTTTTACGCCATAGCCTTTTTTAAAAACAATTTTATCGTTTTGGAATACAAGTACACTGGCTCCAGGTTTTGAATCTGAATTATACTCCGACAAAATAGCATCTATTTTTCTTTCCTTTATTAATAATGCACTTGGCTTGCAAGCACCTACTGATAAAAGAACTAAGCAGTAAATGGCTATTTTATGAAATAATTTTGAACTCATTTTTTTAATAAATTTTCTAATTCAACCTGGGCTTCTTTTACTGCTTTTTCTGTTTGAGTAGTAGGAGCCATTTCTGTACTTTCTAAAATATTAAATAATCCTGTAAACTTTTGATAAATAGCAGGAAACTTATTCAATGATTTTTTTCTTCCCTCATAACAAATCATCGATAAATCGTGTTGACGTTGCCACTGCGTTGTACTTGTTTTAACTCTTGGGTCCATGGTAATGGTCATAGGCTGTTCCTGCGTTTGACCATTTACAGTTAATCTTATTTTATAATTTCCCGGCATCACCCAAGGTGCAGTGGCATCGGGTGGAGTATTATGAATAATAGCGGTCATAGGATAAGCTGCAGGTATATTCAATGGAGCATATTTCATATCCCATAAAAAACGGTGTGCTCCAGCAGTAGCTGCTAGAATTTGTTGAGGTCTTATCCAATACAGAGGAATATTTACTTCAGGTATGGTATATAAACTATCGTTACTACTAAAGGTTCTAATGATATCTCCTTTTGTATTTAAAATTTCTAATTTTACCGGACCAGCACTATTGTTATGTAAATAATAATCAATCATGGCACCATCGGGAGGGTTTTCACCAGCAGGTTCTTCAGGAGGAAGTGGTGTATCGGTATTCATATTCCATCTTACTCTAATGGCTTTCTGTGGTTTAAACAAAACAGTTTCTTTGGCTTTATTTACATTGTGTTGTCGAAGCGGTGTAATATTATCTAGGATCCAAAAACTGCGACCATGTGTTCCAATGACTAAGTCATCGTCTTTAATGACTAAATCACGAATAGAACTAGCTGGCATATTTAATCTTAAAGACTGCCAATTTTCTCCTGCATCTAAAGAAAAGTAAACTGCATTTTCTGATCCTGCAAATAATAAACCTTTTCGCACTGCATCTTCTCTTACAGAGTTTATAGGTTCATTCGGTAAACCATTAATAATTTTCTTCCATGTTACTCCACCATCTGTTGTTTTATAAATATGTGGGGTCATGTCATCCAAACGAATTCTGTTCACTGCTACATAGGCCGTGTTTACATCAAACCTACTTGCATCAATCATAGAAATTTTACTCCATGATGTAATGGATGTTGGCGTAATATTTTTCCAATTTTTACCTCCGTCTTTGGTGATATGAATAAGTCCATCATCGGTACCAGCCCATAAAATATTTAAGTCTTGATAAGAAGGGGCGAGCGAATAAACGACTCCACGTTGACGCATTTTTTTAACTTCATCTGTATTGTAAATACCTACACTAGCAGGGATATCCCAGGTTTCACGCGTTAAATCGGGGCTAATGGTTTCCCAACTTGATCCACCATTGGTAGTTTTAAAAATAATATTACCTGCAAAAAATAAAGTTTTGTTATCGACGGGTGAAAATAAAACAGGCGCTGTTCTAATAAAACGAACCTTACCATCTCTTACTGGAGTAGGTGTAATATTTTGAACTTGCGCAGTGCGCTTATCAAACCTTGTAATTTTTCCACCATAAATAATATTGGGATCTAAGGGGTCTGCTGCAACATATCCATATTCTTCTACACCTACTGGATGCCATTCTCTAAAAGTAATTCCACCATCATTCGAACGCGATGCAATACCCACTGAACCACTTTCTTGTTGACCACCATATACATTATAAGGAAAAGCATTGTCGGTACTTACATGATAAAACTGAGCAGTAGCTTGATTATACCAACTTGAATAGGTTTCACCACCGTTCACTGTAATGGTTCCACCTTGGTCTAAACCTATTGCAATAATATTGGGGTTATTAGGGTTAATCCAAAAACGGTGATAGTCATCTCCGCCTGGTGCCCCTTTAATACCTTCCCAAGTTTTTCCGCCATCTTTCGATTTCCACATCACTACATTCGCAGAATAAACAATGTCTTCATTTTTAGGATCGGCCTTTACTTCTGCAAAGTCACTTCCTCTTCCCCATAATCTTCCATCAGAAGTTAACATATACCAAGACTCCCCTGCATCATCACTTCTATAAATACCTCCTTTTTTAGCTGCATCAACAGTGGCGTACATTCTATTTGAATTACTAGGGGCAATGGTAAAACCAATTCTTCCTAAACCATCTTCGGTAGTGGTAGGAAAGCCTTTAGTAATTTTTTTCCAAGTATTTCCGCCATCGATTGATTTATATAAACCACTTGCTTCACCATCCCAGGCACCATTCTCCCAAGGGCCTTGTCTCGCCGCCCAAATAGTGGCAAATACAATATTACTATGATTAGGATCAATCAATACTTGTACCGCACCTGTGTTCTCGTCAATATATAATACTTGTTCTAAAGTTTTTCCGCCATCCAAACTTCTATATACACCACGTTCTTTATTCGGCCCATAAGGATGTCCAAGTGCGGCTACAAAAATTCTATTTTCATTGGTTGGGTCAATACTGATGCCGCCAATTTGTTGCGCATCATGCAATCCCATATTGGTCCAAGTTTTTCCAGCATCGCTTGATTTATATAAACCATTACCAATAGATAAATCGGGACGTTGAATACCTTCACCACTTCCTACATAAATAACATTTGAATTAGAAGGCGCTACTGCTACATCGCCCACGGAGCCTGTGTTTTCAGCATCAAAGATGGGCTTCCAAGTATGACCATAGTCGGTGGTTTTCCAAACACCTCCATTATTCACACCTATATAAAATACATTGGGCTGGTCGGCCACCCCAGAAATACCTACTGTTCTTCCAGCTCTATGTGGGCCAATCATTCTATATTTTAAACCTGCTAGTTGTTCAGTGCTTACTTGTGCAAAAGAAGCATTTACCAATAGCCCCAATACAATGGTAGAAAATACAAAACGGTACTTATTTTTTAAAGTAGAAAAAAGAGATATCATATATTTAATTTAGGTACTTAAATATACAAAATATTAGCTTCCCTTATTTGCGCTTGGGTGCTAGCAGAATATTCATTAAATTCAAACATTGGTTTTAAAATATTTATCCAATTTTTTATGAAAAAGCAATCCATTTTTATTGTTTATTTGGTCATTAGTCTTTTTAGTTCAAAGGCTATTTTTGCACAAACTGTTGGG
>JABMML010000199.1 GCA_013205585.1 Chitinophagaceae bacterium
CTGCTACTCAATTAACGAATGCGAAACAAATGGGCTGGACAGAAATAAAAAAACGACATGTAAAAGATTATCAAACTTTTTTTAATCGTGTTGAATTAAAATTAGGGGGTAAAGACCTTGTGAATTTACCTACCGATGATCGTTTAAAAAGATATGCCAAAGGAGAAGCCGATCCCTATTTAGAGACTTTATATTTTCAATATGGGCGCTATTTATTAATATCCAGTTCTCGTACAACAGCTGTCCCTGCTAATTTACAGGGCTTGTGGAACCCCTACCTACAACCTCCTTGGTCAAGTAATTATACTATTAATATTAATGCAGAAGAAAATTATTGGTTAGCAGAAAATACTAATTTGTCTGAAATGCATTTACCTTTTTTACAATTTATTGGTAACCTAGCCACCACTGGGAAAACGACGGCTAAAACATTTTATAATATGCCAGGTTGGGTAGCGCATCATAATTCAGATATATGGGCTATGTCTAATCCGGTGGGTAATTTTGGAAATGGTGATCCTGTTTGGGCGAATTGGCCCATGGGTGGTACATGGGTATCAACGCATTTATGGGAACATTATTTATTTACAGAAGACCAACAATTTTTAGCACAAAAAGCGTATCCATTAATGCGAGGTGCTGCAGAATTTTGTTTAGCATGGTTAGTAAAAGATAGCAGTGGACAATTCATTACCTCTCCTTCTACTTCTCCAGAAAATACTTTTAAAATGCCGAATGGCTATGTAGGTTCTACTCTTTATGGAGCTACTGCCGACCTTGCTATGATTAGAGAATTATTTTTAGACGTACTTGCCGCACAAAAAATTTTAAAAAACGATAACGATTTTGCCACTAAAATAAATACCGCCTTAAATAATTTACATCCTTATAAAGTGGGTAAGGCCGGTAATTTACAAGAGTGGTATTATGATTGGGAAGACAGCGATCCTAAACATCGTCATCAATCTCATTTATATGGATTGTATCCAGGAACTCATGTAAGCATTGATAAAACACCTGAAATTGCTGCGGCCGCTAAAAAGACTTTAGAAATAAAAGGAGATGAAACCACAGGCTGGTCCAAAGGCTGGAGAATAAATTTATGGGCAAGACTAAAAGACGGAGACCATGCTTATAAAATGGTTCGTGAATTATTAAAATATGTACCTCCCGATGGAACCAAAGAAAATTATACCAATGCAGGGGGTACTTATCCTAATTTATTAGACGCACATCCCCCTTTTCAAATAGATGGCAATTTTGGGGGAGCGGCAGCTGTGGCGGAAATGCTAGTACAATCGAATGAGGAGATGATCACGCTTTTACCAGCCCTTCCCAAGGCCTGGGCAACGGGCGCTGTCAAGGGATTGAAGGCAAGAGGTAACTATGAAATTGAAATGACTTGGACAAATAGCCAAGTAACCAATCTTAAAATAAAATCAAGCACGCAAACCACTGCTAAAGTTTTGATGAATGGGAAAATTCAAATTGTAAAAACAAGTAAATAATTCGTTAGTATTATTAACTTTAGCAAAACAAGAGTATGTCTTTGAACTTGGGTAGAACAGAATTTGGCGACCCTGCAAATAAGGGTAATGTATTATCAGTATCAGCAGCCCATGAATTATTTAATGCATGGGTATTGAATCCTAAGTTGCAGCTACATATGAAGCAAGTAGCGCATTTAATGAAATGCTGGGCTAAAGAAAAAGAAAATTTAAACGAAGCCGATCAATGGCGCTGGGAAATGGCAGGGCTATTGCATGATGCCGATTGGGATCAGTGGCCCGAGCTACATTGTAAAAAAATAATTGAATACTTAGAGCAAAAACAAATTGACGCAGAAATTATCAGAGCCATCGCTTCGCACGGACCTATTCATTTTGGAGTGGAACCCGTTACGCAAATGGATAAAATGTTATATGCTTTTGATGAAATTTCTGGTTTAATGCACGCTTATTCTTTAATGCGACCAGAAGGCTATAATGGCATGGAATTAAAAGGCGCTAAAAAAAGAATTAAAGACAAAGCCTTTGCAGCCAACGTTTCCAGAGACGATATTGACGATGCTTGTAAAAGAGCCAACATCGAATTAGATATGCTGATTCAATTTATAATGGATAGACAAGCGAATGCTTCTTTATAAAAAACAAAATAATTTTCTTAAAATAATACACAATTAAATTGAAAAAAATAAACAATTATAACATGCGCAAATACTTTTGTTTTTTATTGATTGCCTTACTCTCACAGAGTTTGCTAATAGCACAAACAGTGCCTAGTCCGAAATCACATTTTGGATTTAATATTGGTGACAATTATCAATTGGCCAGTTTTACACAAACAGAAGCCTACTTAAAAAAACTAGCAGCGGTTTCTAAAAAAGTAAAACTACAAGTGATTGGAAAAACAGAAGAAGGACGCAACCAATATATGGTCATTGTTTCCGATCCTAGCAACTTAGCTAATTTAGAAAAGTATAAAAATATTTCTCAAAAATTAGCGCAAGCAGAAAATATAAGTGTAGCAGAAGCGACGCAAATGGCCAATGAAGGAAAGTCTGTAGTATGGATTGATGGCGGCTTACACGCCACGGAAGTAGTAGGGATACATCAATGGATTGAAACTATCTATCAATTAATTACAAGAACAGACGATGAAACAAAACGCATTTTAAAGTCGACTATTATTTTATTTGTACACGCTAATCCTGATGGACAAGAATTAGTTTCGAATTGGTATATGAGAAATAGCGATACTTTAAAAAGAGCTACTTCAAGTTTACCTCGCTTGTATCAAAAATATATTGGACACGATAATAATCGCGATTTTTATATGACCAATATGCAGGAATCAAAAAATATGAGTCGTCAACAATATATAGAATGGATGCCTCAGGTTTTATACAATCATCATCAAACAGGTCCTCCGGGTACAGTGGTGGCGGGCCCTCCTTATCGTGATCCATTCAATTATGTATATGATCCATTATTAATGACGGGTATAGATGCATTAGGTGCTGCCATGAGTTCTCGTTTAAACGCAGAAGGCAAACCAGGTTATACGATGAAATCAGGTTCAGTCTATTCTACTTGGTGGAATGGCGGATTAAGAACCACCGCTTACTATCATAATATTATTGGACTGCTTACAGAAATTATTGGCAACCCAACACCTTCCTATATTCCATTAGTGGCTCAAAGATTAATTCCCAATAGCGGCACGCCTTTTCCTATTACCCCACAGAAATGGTATTTTAGAAATTCAATAGATTATTCTGTGTCTTTAAATTATGCCGTATTAAACTATGCCAGTAGATACAAAGAAGAATTGCTTTTGAATATATATAGAATGGGTAGAAATAGTATTGAAGCAGGCAATAAAGATAGCTGGACTTTATATCCTAAAAGAGCAGATGCAGTAGCAGAATTACTAAAGACAGAGAAAGTAACAGGTAGGATTGATTCTTTTCAAACAGCGATATTTAATAAAGTATATAAAAATCCGGCGAATAGAGATGCAAGAGGCTATATCGTAACAGCGAATCAAACTACTACGGCCATTGATTTTATTAATATTTTAATTCAAAGTGGGATTAAGGTGGAAAAAGCGAATGCTAATTTTTCGGTAGCGGGTAAAAACTATCCTGTAGGTTCTTATATTGTAAAAACCAACCAAGCCTTCAGACCGCATGTTATAGATATGTTTGAACCACAGGACCACCCCAATGATTTTCAATATCCAGGTGGCCCTCCTATAAGACCTTATGATGCAGCCGGTTGGACTCCTGCATTTACTATGGGCATTGAGTTTGACCGTGTCCTAGATGATTTTAATGGCCCTTTTGAAACCATTGCTTATGGATTAATTCAAAAACCAGTGGGTAAAATAAACGCAGGTACAGAAACAGTAGGCTATAGTTTTTCTACTAAAGAAAATGCCGCCTACTATGCGATCAATACACTGTTGAGTATGGGCCAAGAAGTGTATAAAAATAAAGATCAATATTTTATTCCTGTGAATAAGGCTAGTAATAATAAAGTTCAAGCAGCCATTGAAACAATTAGTGCCGAGAAGGGTGTTGTTTTTAATAGTGTTAGCACTAAGCCAGCTAATATGAATGATAAAATTATGCCACAAAGAATTGCTTTATGGGATAGATATGGTGGTTCTATGTCATCGGGTTGGGTGAGATGGATTTTTGAAAAGTATAAATTTCCTTTCCAATTAATTTATGCAAAAGAAATTGATGCAAGCAATTTAAAAGATAAATACGATGTTATTGTTTTTGTAGAAGGCGCCATTCCTTCTTTAAAACTAGAAGCAGGCAATGGATATGAAGAAAGAGAACCAAAAACAGAAGAGATTCCTGAAATCTATCAAGCGACTTTAGGAAAAATTACTGCAGAAAAATCGATCCCCGCTTTAAAGGCATTTTTACAAAATGGTGGAACTATTATTACCATTGGCTCTAGTGCCAACCTGGTTTATCACTTGAACCTGCCTGTTCGCAATGCTTTAGTGGAGATGGTTTCAGGCAAAGAGAAAACATTGCCAGGTGAAAAATATTATATACCAGGAAGTGTGATGCAAATAACTTTAGACAATGAGTATAAGGCCAACTGGGGTATGCATAAAAATGCCGATGTGTATTTTAGTGCTAGCCCCGTATTTAAATTATTACCAGAC
>JABMML010000200.1 GCA_013205585.1 Chitinophagaceae bacterium
ATATATGGATTTTGCATTTCTGCTTCCATCTTTTCGCTATTGGTAACGAAGTAAGGAGAAGTATAGCCACGATCGAATTGCATACCTTCTACTACATCTACTGTAGTATCAGTTCCTTTTGCTTCTTCTACTGTGATTACCCCTTCTTTACCTACTTTGCTCATTGCAAGGGCAATTAATTTACCAATTTCATTATCGTTGTTTGCAGAAATAGAAGCCACTTGCTCAATCTTTTTAGCGTCGTTACCAACTGCTTGAGATTGTGCTTTTAAACTTGCTACTACTTTCTCCACTGCTTTGTCAATACCGCGTTTCAAATCCATTGGATTTGCACCAGCAGTAACGTTTCTTAAACCTTCGCTAATTATAGCTTGAGCTAATACAGTGGCAGTAGTTGTTCCGTCACCAGCTAAGTCGGCTGTTTTTGAAGCAACTTCTTTAACCATTTGAGCACCTATATTTTCAATAGGATCTTCCAAGTCAATTTCTTTGGCAACAGTAACACCATCCTTTGTAATAGAAGGTGATCCGAATTTCTTTTCAATAACAACATTACGACCTTTTGGTCCTAAGGTTACTTTTACGGCGTTGGCTAAAGTGTCAACCCCTTTTTTCATTTTATTTCTCGCTTCTAAGTCGAAAAAAATCATTTTAGACATATAAACTTATTTTATTTCGTTAATTAATAGTTCTACTTACTTTAACAATTATACAATTGCTAAAATATCGCTTTCGCGCATGATCAATAAATCTTGACCATCAATTTGAATTTCTGTTCCAGCGTATTTACCGTATAAAACGTTATCGCCTACTTTTACAGTTACGGGTTCGTCTTTTTTACCTGTACCAGCAGCAAGTACTACACCACGTTGTGGTTTTTCTTTTGCAGTATCAGGGATGATGATTCCTCCAGCTGTTTTTTCTTCTGCAGCGGCAGGCTTAACTATTACTCTGTCATGTAGAGGAGTAATGTTTAATTTCTTAGCCATACTTTATCGTTTTTTGTTTATTAATAAATTGTGTACTTCCCTTACGTCGATAACCGTGCCACTGCAATTTTTTCCTACCGAATAGGTCAAATTTTCAGTTTTATTGTTTTTCAAGCGTAAGGGAAGCAAATCTATGCCTAAAATTGCATGATATGCAAAGGATTATGGTAAAAAATGTCAGTTTTTACCAATAATTTGGATAGATTTGCAGCCGTTTAGCTCTTATACATATGATGAACCGAAGAAATATTAGAATTAAAGTAATGCAGGTGCTGTATATGGTTGAAAATCAAAACCAAAGCAGTCCCGGCTCCCTACTTCAGAAGGAATTTGACAAAACGCGTAATTTATTCGTTTTCCTTGTTCATCTTGTGCATCAAGTAGCCTTATATGCCGAAATAGAGGCAGGGCAGAGAGCCTCCAAAAATTTACCCAATCAAGCCGATTTATCCGTTAATATTAAGTTAGCTGGCAATAGTATTGTTTGGCAAACCATTGAGTCGGAGAAATTTAAAAAAGCATTGGCCCTCGTAAATCCTGCTCAGTGGTTGGACGAGGATATCGTAAAAACCTTGTTTAGAAACCTATCTGAATCAGCTATTTATAAAATCTATATCGAGGATCAAAGTAGAGATAAGGCCAAAGAAAAAGAAATACTTAAATATATATTTGGCACCCTTATTTTAGAGTCGGATAATATTTTAGAATACATAGACGAGCGTTTTGCCAACTGGGAAGATGAAGGAGATATGATGGTGGGCTTTATCTTGGATTATTTGCAAAAACCAGGCAGTATTGATTTTCTAGATTTAGTGGGTGATGAGAAAATGAAATTCGCTACTGAATTACTACAAACCGCTATCGATAAAAAAGGGTATACAGAAGAAGTGATTAAGCCTAAATTAAATAACTGGGACCCAGAACGTATTGCGGTAATAGATATGATACTACTTCGTTTAGGCGTTTGTGAATTATTGTATTTTGATACCATACCTACCAAGGTGACTATAAACGAGTACATTGATTTAGCAAAGGATTATAGCACCGAACAAAGCGGGCATTTTGTGAATGGTATTTTGGATAATATTCATAAAGAGTTAGTGGGTTCGGGAAAAATTCAAAAAATAAGTCACAAAGCGAAATAGCCAATAACTAAGCCTTCAAATTACATATATTTGCTAGAGAGGTTTTATAAGTAGAAGAATTTATAGACACAACTATTAAAAAACAAACAATTAAATAAATTACAATGACACAAATTTTATTACAAGCACCACAAGGCGGAGGAACTTTCCAATTAGTAATGTTGGGCGGTATCATTTTAGTTTTCTGGTTTTTTATGATTCGTCCACAAGCTAAAAAAGCAAAAGAGCAAAAGAAGTTTATTGAAGATATTCAAAAAGGAGACAAAGTTGTTACCATTGCAGGTATCCATGGTACAGTGAATAAAGTAAACGAAGACAATACGATTCAATTAGAAGTAAGCCCTGGTTCTTACTTGAAAATTGAAAAATCATCTATAAGCTTAGAGTGGTCAAAAACCAACCCTAAATAATTATAATTGGTTTGATAAAAAAAAATCCGAAATTGGGGTAACTAATTTCGGATTTTTTTATGTCTAAGATGATCGGACTTACGGGGGGAATAGGTGCAGGTAAAACCATGGTAGCCAAAATATTTGCTAGTATGGGTGTGCCGGTATTCAATGCCGATGAAACGGCTAAGCAATTAATGCAAACAAGTCCTGAAATTAAAGCAGCGCTCATTAAACAGTTCGGTGAGAAGGTTTATGAAAATGGTATTTTACAAAAAGCCTATTTATCATCCATTGTTTTTTCCGATGCACATCAGTTGGCCTTGTTAAATTCAATTGTACATCCCATCACTATTCAATCTGCTTGGGACTGGGCCAAAATGCAAACAGCCCCTTATGTCATTAAAGAAGCAGCTCTTTTATTTGAGTCAAATGCAGTAGAAGGTTTAGATTTTGTTATTGGGGTGACAGCGCCTACTTCTTTAAGAATTCAAAGAATTATGCAAAGAGATGCTTGTACAAAACAAGACGCTGAAAAAAGAATGCGTAATCAAATTAGTGATACTATTAAAATGAAATTATGTGATAAAGTAATTGTGAATGATGAAATACAATTATTAACACCTCAGGTTGTAGCCCTTCATGAATTTATACTGGCTTCTGTAATTTAAAGCAGGCTCTTTTTAGTCTTCCATCAAAATCAAATGGGGTAGTAGCCTTGGTAATATCTTTAATAAGTTTGGTATGAATACTTTCCGCTTCTAATTTGAAATGAGAAAAATTAGTACTAAAATATAAGATACCTCCTGGTTTCATAGCGCGTAGTACATCATTGATTAATTCAACATGGTCTCTTTGAATATCTAAAACGTCCTTCATTCTTTTGCTATTGCTAAAAGTGGGAGGATCCATGAACACTAAATCATATTTATTAGCAGGTAAGGTTTTTAAATACTGCTTTACATCGGCGTGAATAAATTGATAAGCAAGTTTATTGACTAATTTATTCAAAGCAAAATTATCTTCACTCCAGGCTAAATAAGTTTTAGATAAATCAACAGAGGTAACGGTTTTAGCACCAGCGGCTGCCGTATATACCGAGAAGGAACTGGTATAAGAAAATAAATTTAAAAACTCGGTGTCTTTGCACTGCGCTTGCACCATTTGTCTTGTAATACGGTGGTCTAAAAACAATCCAGAATCTAAGTAGTCGGTTAGGTTTACTTTAAATTGTAAACCATTTTCATTCACTGTAATTATTTTTGAAATAGGAAGGGTTTCTTCTTTCTCGTACTGCTCTTCTTTATGATCCATTCTCTTACGCACCCTTAAATACATATTTTCAATGGGTAAACCGGTAATGCCAGCAATACAGTTTTTAGTTTCAGTTAACCAAATGTCATGTTCTTCATCACTTAAACTATGGCGGCGATTATATTCAGCTATATAAATATAGTCTTCATAAATTTCAACACATACAGGAAATTCTGGAAGGTCGTGGTCATACAAACGCCAACAGCTAATATTTTGTCGTTTAGCTTGCTTGATGCGGTGCTTATAATTTTTAAGCAACCTGTTTTCAAACATTTGAAATTTCTCTGAGGTCACTATTTTAATTTAGCCAAGGCTTCTTTAATTCTAGCCCAAGCTTTTTCGATATTTGGCATGCTATTGGCAAAAGAGAAACGAACACAGTTAGGTTCTCCAAAAGCGTCTCCCATTACAGAAGATACATTGGCCTCGTTTAAAAGATACATACTAAAATCAGATGCATTGGTAACGGTTGTGGTGCCATCAGACTTACCATAATAAGCACTTACATCGGGGAATACATAAAAAGCTCCTTGAGGCGCAAAGCATTTAAAGCCAGGAATATCGTTTACTAGCGCTAATGTTTTTACACGACGACGCGTAAACTCTTCCGTCATTTCAATAGAAGGTTTTAAATCGCCCACCAAAGCAGTGACTGCTGCTTTTTGTGTA
>JABMML010000201.1 GCA_013205585.1 Chitinophagaceae bacterium
CTATCTTTTCAAATCTAATTCTCTTTTGTGATTTCATATACTACAATTGTTTTATTATTACTATATTTCACAAATGTAGTCGTATAATTGGAATTGTAATAAAAAATATTTTTATGTATTATTTTACTATCTCAATATATTGGGTATGTTTCATACCTAATTTGGGTATGAAAGGGTATTTAATGTTCTTAATATATTGATAATCAATGTCGTTCATATCCTGTCTTCCCGACCAAAAAAGAAAACATAAGCCTCAACGAAAGTTGAGGCTTTGTTATTTCAAGAATAAGCGATTCAAGTTTACTTGAAATCGCGCATGAATGAAATAACATAAAGGCCACGAAGTGGACTTTTGTTGAATAGTATAAATCAAGCTCGCTTGAAATCGCGCATGAATGAAATAACATAAAGGCCACGAAGTGGACTTTATGTTAAGGCTTATGTTTTTATGCTTTTGCACTGAGGGTTAACAGGATGCCGGAGCGAAGCGACGGCTATCCTATATTTTTTAAAAAATATAGATATAATAACGAAGTGAAATGATCCGATATGCTTTTACTTAATATTTATAATCGCCCACTTCAATAAACTATTATTCTCTTTAGGCAGATCTAATTTCTTTTTAATATTATACCTATGGTTACGAATTGTTTTTTCAGAAACAAATAATAGTTCAGCTATTTCTTTACTCTTTTTTTGTTCAGCAATTAACTGAAGTACCCTGCTTTCAGTCGCTGTTAGCTTTTTATTCATTGTCATAGCTTATACTATTTCTTTTGTAGTATAAACTTATCACTTATAATATCATTTCTGGTTAAAGTAGTTTAAGAAATGAGTATATGAGTAGAAAATTTGTAAAAATTTTATGATTTTTTACTAAAACTGATTAAAGAAGTTTAATCAAATAATTAGAAAAAATAATACGCTTAAACTATTTTAATATTGGCTTTAATACTTTAAACTTACCATCGATAGTTTTTGCATCGTATGCTAAGCCCAGTATATCTGCGACTATTGGATAAATATTTACATTTTCAAAACCATCAATGGTTAACCCTTTTTTAAAGGCAGGGCCCCAAGCCATAAAGCTGGCGTGCATTTCAGGCATATGGTTATCAAAACCATGTTTACCTAAGGAGGCTTTACTTCTCGATAAATTAAAAACTTTTGGAAAATGAGGCACTACAATTAAATCACCTAATCTGTTAAACTTATCATCTGCTTTTTTATAATGCCAGTAGGCTGGAGTTTCATCTAATGTATACACAGTCACACTGGTATCTTTTTTAAGTGCATTATAAGTAGATTCTATTTTCGATTTATCCTTTGCATATAAATGAAGTTGTGTATCACCCCAAGGCACTGTAAAATAGGCGGTATCAATACTAGAAGGTAGTGGTTTGGTATTTACATTATCTACTTTTGCCATGCCATGGTCTGAAACAAAAATATAATTAATAGGTAAGTTCAAACTTGCTAATGATTCTTGTAGTGCATTAATACTACTATCTATAAACTGCACCGATTTTTTTACGCGTATATCATCTGGTCCATATGTATGTGCATCGTGGTCAACATCTGGAAAATAAAAGGTAATGAAGTGTGGGCGCTGGTCTTCAGGAAGGCTTAACCAATCCTTTACAGCTTTAATACGCGTGGCAATATCAATTTTATCATTATAAATATAATGGTAGGTAGGTTTAATACCTTGAATATCGGCTTCCGACCCTACCCAGTAAAAACTAGCACTAATCATTTTTTGTTGCTCTGCTAAAACCCAAAGTGGAGTGCCGCCATACCATTTACCTTCCGCCACCATTTTCTTATTACCCATATTGTAAAAAGCGCCAGTGGGAACATCGATATAACTATTATCTACTAGTCCATGATGTGCAGGGTATAGGCCTGTTGCAATACTATAATGGTTAGGAAAAGTAACAGAGGGATAAGAAGGAATCATGTATTTACCTCGAACGCCAGCTTTAGAAAGTGATTGTAATTTTTTTGCTTCGTATAATTCAGTAAAATCGGCTCTAAAACCATCGGCTGAAATTAAAATTACATAGGGCTTGTTCATTTGTTCCGGACTATTCTTTCTACCACTAATAATTTGTTGCGTAGTATCCTGCGCCATTAGATTCAATGAAGCAAATAAGCTTACAATAAATAAAAAACGTTTTAACATAATGATAAATTTAAATGTACTAAGCCACCACTTACTAGAATGGTTTTTTATTTAATTTTTGCCTTATAAAAACACTAATGGGTAATGTGAGTAGGGCTACTACAATTCCACCAGCTAGGTCTAAGGGAAAATGTTGTGCTAAATATACACGGGAATAACTGCATGCC
>JABMML010000202.1 GCA_013205585.1 Chitinophagaceae bacterium
CATAAGCTTCAAGTGCCCAAACCTCCATCTCTCCAAAACGCTGACCTCCAAATTGAGCTTTACCACCCAATGGTTGTTGTGTAATTAATGAGTATGGTCCTATTGAACGTGCGTGCATTTTATCATCAACCATGTGACCTAATTTCAACATATAGATTACTCCAACTGTCGCTGCTTGGTGGAAACGTTCTCCAGTTCCTCCATCATAAAGGTAAGTATGTCCAAAACGTGGAATTCCAGCTTCATCAGTCAATTCGTTGATTTGATCCAAAGATGCACCATCAAAAATTGGAGTAGCAAATTTTCTACCCAAATTCTGTCCAGCCCAACCCAATACCGTTTCATAAATTTGACCAATGTTCATACGTGAAGGTACTCCTAATGGGTTCAACACAATATCAACTGGTGTTCCGTCTTCTAAGAAAGGCATATCTTCGTGACGAACGATACGAGCAACAATACCTTTATTACCGTGACGTCCCGCCATTTTATCACCTACTTTAAGTTTACGTTTTTGAGCAATATAAACTTTAGCCATTTTCAAAATACCTGTTGGTAATTCGTCTCCTACTGTTATAGCATAATACTCTCTTCTATGTGCAGCATATATTTCTGTATATGAAGATTTATAGTTTTTAAGAATTTTGTTTACAATAATGTTTTTCTCAGCATCAGATGTCCAATGGTCAAAATTAACATTTGAATAATCAACAGTCACTAAATTTTTAAGTGTAAACTTAGTTCCTTTAGGTATCATCTCTTCGCTAAATACTGAATGTACACCTGCAGAAGTTTTACCATTCAAAACTTTAAATAATTTTTGAACTAATATCTCGTTCAGTTTATCAATGCTTTTGCCAAACTCAACTTCGCTTTTAGCTAGCTTTGCTTTTTCTTCTGTTTTTGCACCTTTTTCTTTTTTAGTACGTGTAAATAATTTTTTATCTATTACAACACCTTCAGTAGATGGAGAAGCTTTTAAAGAAGCGTCTTTTACATCACCAGCTTTGTCGCCAAAGATAGCACGTAAAAGTTTTTCTTCTGGAGAAGGCTCAGTTTCACCTTTTGGCGTTATTTTGCCAATAATAATATCACCTTCTTTTATCTCTGCTCCTATTCTAATTAAGCCATTTTCGTCAAGATTTTTGGTTGCTTCTTCACTTACGTTAGGAATATCATTGGTAAGTTCTTCTTCCCCACGTTTTGTGTCTCTTACTTCCAATTCATATTCATCTATATGTAAACTTGTGTACCAATCATCACTTACTACTTTTTCAGATATTACTATCGCATCCTCAAAGTTGTATCCTTGCCATGGCATGAATGCTACTTTTAAGTTTCTGCCAATAGCTAATTCGCCACCTTGTGTAGCATAACCTTCGCAAAGTATTTCACCTTTTGATACTTTTTGTCCTTTTTTAACAATAGGACGTAAGTTAACACAAGTACTTTGATTGGTTCTTAAAAATTTAGTTAACGGATAAGTTTTAACATTACCTGCAAAGTTTACTAATTCATCTTCTTCGGTATAATCAAAACGTATTCTTATTTCTGTAGAATCTACATAATCCACTACGCCATCACCTTCAGATGTGGCTAATGTTCTAGAATCTCTAGCTATTCTTTCTTCTAATCCGGTACCTACGATAGGTGCTTCTGGGCGCAATAAAGGCACAGCTTGACGTTGCATATTAGATCCCATTAGGGCTCTATTCGCATCATCATGCTCTAAGAAAGGAATTAATGAGGCTGCAATAGATACAATCTGATTTGGTGCCACGTCCATAAAATTCAATTTATTTGGCTCTACCAATGGAAAGTCACCTTCAAAACGCGCTTTTATTTCGTTAGAAGTAAATTCGCCTTTTTCGTTAACTGCTGCATTAGATTGCGCTATTATTTTGCCATCTTCTTCCTCTGCGCTTAAATATACAACACCTTTAGTAATGTTTACTTTACCATTTTCAACCGGACGGTATGGCGTTTCAATAAAGCCCATGCCATTAATTTTAGCATGCACACATAGTGAAGATATTAAACCGATATTTGGTCCCTCTGGAGTTTCAATGGTGCATAAGCGACCATAGTGCGTATAGTGAACGTCACGAACCTCAAAAC
>JABMML010000203.1 GCA_013205585.1 Chitinophagaceae bacterium
ATTTAACGTAAGTCCTTGATTTTCATGTAGCGAGACCGGGATTTCAGGGGGCGTTTTCGGCACGCAGAGCGTAAAATAGTTGTTTATATCATTTTGAGCCGCAAATTAATGCTATTCGGCTCAATTTATTTGTATATTTGAGCCGATAAACTAGCCTAATCGGCTCATTATGTATAATTGGCAACACAAAAATTGGCCTGAATTTAAATTTGATAGCACATCAATAGATAATAAATTGATGAAGTTCATGTTAAAAGCTGGAGAACTAAAAGGTATCATCTCTGCATTACCAGAAGCCATCAGTACAGAAACAATTATAGAGATAATGGTATCTGAAGCAATCAAAACATCTGAAATTGAAGGAGAGATAATAAACAGAATAGATGTAATGTCATCTATTAGAAAAAATCTTGGATTACATATTTCACAAGAACCGAAAGATAAAAATGCAATTGGATTAAGTCAATTATTAATTGATGTAAGAAATACTTATAAACAACCACTAACTGAAAGCAAGATTCTTGAATGGCATAAACTGCTTATGGGGAATAACAAAAGAATCAATGCAGGACAATGGAGAAAAGGTACTGAACCTATGCAAGTAATTTCTGGATCTGCTTCTGACCCTAAGGTTCATTTTGAAGCTCCCCCATCTAAAACCTTATCAAAAGAAATGAAGCGGTTTATAGAATGGTATAATAAAAGTGAAATTAGTTTCCCAATAATTAAAGCAGCAGTAGCACATCTTTATTTTGAATCCATTCATCCTTTTGAAGATGGAAACGGAAGAATTGGAAGAGCCATCGCAGAAAAAGCGCTTTCACAAGGATTTGACAATCCTATTATGTTTAGTATTTCAAAATCTATTGAGGAAAATAGATCAGCCTATTATAAAGAATTACAGTATGCACAACAAAGATTAGAAATTACAAAGTGGATAGAATGGTTTGCTTCAATTATTATTTATGCACAAGATGATGCTGAAAAAACAATACAGTTTACTATCAAAAAAATGAAATTCTTTGATAAGTATAATAAAAGTTTTAATGAACGTCAAAGAAAGGTCGTTAATAGAATGCTAGAAGAAGGCGTCGATGGCTTTAAGGGTGGAATGAATGTAAAAAAATATATAAGTATAACAGATACTTCAAAAGCAACAGCAACAAGAGACTTGCAGGAATTAGCGGAAATGAATGTGTTTGTAATTAAGGGAGTAGGTAGATCTACTACTTATAAAATAAATATTTAGACTTGTTTCAATAGATAAATTAATGACACAACAAAGGACCCACGATTTAACGTAAGGCCTTGATTTTCATTTATTTATAATTTTTTTTAGGTATTTTGTGTATTTGTTAAACAAAATAATTTCATTCGTTCTTTTTTATACAAAAATCAAATGATTATGAAAGAATGGGAATTATATACCAACGAGCTTGAATTTGAGTAATAGCTTAAATACAAGAATGAGTGGCAGTGAATTAAGGGAATGGTTTGATACAATTACTACGGTATCATCCATCTGTAACTGTCGTTTACATAATCGAAAAAAGCCCTTCTATGGCCTGCATGGTTTAACCACAACCATTCCAATGATTTAACTTGTATAGTAACAATACCAAAATGCTGTGCACCTACTTCGCTTTCTGCTAAAGTAAAATCTTCCTGCTCAACCTCCTCCGATAATCCACTGGTGGGTATAGTTGAAAAACTAGAGGGGCTGGCTTCTGTTAAATAACAACGTCTGCTAGACAGACTCGTTTTTTGCCAAGCTTCAGAAGTCATTTCATCATTAAAATGTAAGATTACTTTACCCTTTACCCTGATTTGAACACGAGTTGATGGATCATAAAACAAAGCACTAATGGAATCATTATTTTGTAATTCTTTCCATTTATTGCTTCTGGTATCGGTATGAAAACGAAGTTCCTTTAACAAAGGGAGAGCCTTCCTAAGTACAACAGTTCGCATACTTACTTCACTATTGTTTAAAGTTGCCACACATGGGGTATGAAAAGGACTTCTACTTTTTATAGCTCCATTAACCAATTGGATCCAACAATCTTTTTCCAGTTCATCTATACTAAAACTAATACTGTTGATTGTCACTTCATCTTTAGTTTGGTCTATATCCTTTTCTTTATACATAACAGGATTAAAGTTACTCTTCTTACGATAGATTTTACTACCATTTTTAAAAAACCATCAAATAAGATAATAACTTTGTTTATATGAGAACTAAAATATGCGCTTTATGTCAAATGGAAGCAACTACACTTTATAGGGTGCAAGTGACTAAAGGCAAAGATTGGATTTTTGTTTGTACCGATTGTTGTAAAAAAGTTAAATTAGAACCAAATTACAGGTACGGCGGAACCTGGAAAGGAGATCGTCATTAAAATTAATAAAGTCATATGCCTAAAAGAACTTCCATGAATGACATAAAGCAACTAGAAGCACTCAACGATCTAGAACGTATTGTTAAGGACAAACGTAATGATAAAAGAGCGGGTGCTAAAAAAGAACGTAGAAACAGGCATTATGTGAAAGTATTAATTAAGCAGCAACTAAAGCATAAGGGCATTGAACCAACAGAAAATACCGAAGAGATTCCGACCGAGGATATATAAAATAAACGCCTCTTAAAATTGGTTTCTTTTCCAGTTCACAAATAACCTCAAATAGAAAGAACAAAGGACAGTAACAAGACTAACTTAATTGTCTTAATATTCTATAAAATAGTCTAGTTTTATATATAAATTAATTGAAATGATAAATCTCTCCATTATTGCTCAAATTTTAGTTGCATTAGCA
>JABMML010000204.1 GCA_013205585.1 Chitinophagaceae bacterium
GAATCATTTTCCACAAATTCATTTAGCGGGCATTGCTTATAATAATTTCAAAGGAATTGGAAAAAGAGTAAACCTCTGTTTAGATTTTTTCAAACAAACAACAGCCATAGCCAGTTCAAAAGACAGAGTCGATTTTAATAATAATGTTTTTTCAAAATTATCCGCATTAATTTTACCCACGGCCCACACGTCCACCCTTAAAAAAACCGCGTTCTATTATTTAAACCTTCCTTTTTATAAGCTTGTTTATGGTTTTGTAGATAAAAAAACAAAGGGCACTGTTTTTTTTGACTCTGTATTATTTAGCGTATTGCTTTTCTTATATCCAATATATCTTATATTAATAATTACTTTTTTGCAATTTATTAGTATACCACAACCAATAATTTTTGGTACCTTGTTCCTGTTGTTTTTACTAAGAAATCAAACCATGTCCACCAGCTAATTTTCAATTAAAAATTTATGCCTAATAATATCAGAAAGCTTGAAAAAAGCAAAAAAATTGCGCTTGTTGCGCACGATAATAAAAAGAAAGACCTTATAGACTGGGCTGTTTATAATAAAGAGGCGCTTTCTAAACACAGTCTTATTGCAACTGGCACCACAGGAAAGCTAGTAGAGGAAGCGCTTGGCCAACCGGTAAAAAAATTATTAAGCGGACCCCTTGGAGGAGACCAACAAATAGGCGCCATGATTGCCTCGGGAGATATTGATATTATCTTCTTTTTCTTCGATCCAATGGAGGCACAGCCACATGATAGTGACGTGAAAGCTTTATTAAGACTAGCGGTTGCCTGGAACCTGCCCATGGCCTGCGATAGATCCACTGCCGACTTTTTAATGACCTCCCGTTTTATGCAAGAAGTTTATGAAAACAAGCTTCCCGATTACACCCATTATTTAAAAAGAAATATTTAATTTATAATTTAAAACGCAGTAACATTTTTATCTATGAAAAAAAGAATTTTTAAAAAAACAATACTAGCCTCAGTGCTTTGTATGATTTCATTACTTTTTGTGAGCATGAACGCGGATGCCCAAAACCAAATACTTGGTTTTAAAAACGCCGAGAAACAAAATAAAATTGAAAAAGACTTCGATGCGCAATTAAATGCAGCAAGAGTTGGACAAAATATAAAATTACTTTCTTCCGTACCGCACCATGTGGGCTCTGTAGGTGGAAAATTTGTATCTGAACAAATTGTAAAAATATTTAAAGAGGCAGGTTGGGATACTAAAACAGAAATATATCAATTAATGTTTCCAACGCCCCTAACGCGTGTGCTTGAAATGTCGGGCGCTACGAATTATAAAGCAAAATTAAAAGAAACACCCCTTAAAGAAGATGCTACATCAAATCAAGCCGACCAACTACCTACCTATAATTGTTGGAGTGCCGACGGAGATGTTACTGCGAATTTAGTTTTTGTAAACTATGGCTTACCAGAAGATTATGAAACCCTTGCAAAATATGGCATTGATGTAAAAGGAAAAATTGTCATTGCAAAATATGGTCGCAGTTGGAGAGGCATTAAACCAAAAGTGGCGCAAGAACACGGTGCCATTGGTTGTTTAATTTATTCAGATCCAATAGATGATGGATACGGCGCAGGCGATGAATACCCTATTGGTTCTTTTAAAAACGATCAAACTGTTCAAAGAGGTTCTATCATGGACATGGTAATTTATCCTGGCGACCCTACCACACCCAATATTGCTTCTACTTCTAACGCAGCAAGAGTAGACCATAACGATGCAGTGAACTTATTAAAAATTCCTGTGCTGCCTATTAGCTATGGAGATGCAGCGCCCCTATTAAAAGACATGGCAGGTCCTGTTGCACCAAGAAATTGGGGAGGCGGACTTCCTTTTACTTACCATATTGGACCAAGTAAATCAATGGTGCATTTAAAATTAGCCTTTGATTGGAAACTAAGACCAGGTATTAATGTAATTGCTACTATTAAGGGATCTGAATTTCCAGATCAGTGGGTTATTAGAGGAAATCACCACGATGCTTGGGTAAACGGCGCTGCCGATCCTATAAGCGGCATGGCTGCTGAATTAGAAGAGGCCATTGCAATTGGAGGATTATTAAAACAAGGCTGGAGACCCAAAAGAACCTTAGTGTATTGCGCTTGGGATGCAGAAGAACCAGGATTAATGGGTTCTACAGAATGGGTGGAAGACCATGCTGAAGAATTACAAGCTAAAGCAGTTGCGTACATAAATTCTGATGGAAATGAAAGAGGATTTTTAGGTGCAGAGGGCTCACATGCTTTCGCACCAATGATTACAGAAATAAGTAAAACCGTAATGGATCCACAAACCGGTGTTACTGTTTTCGAAAGAGCTAAAGCACAAAGAGCAACGCAAGAAAGTACAAGCGCTGCTAAAAAAGAAGCCTATGCATCCACTAGTTATCCACTAGGTGCCATGGGTTCGGGTTCCGATTATTCTTCATTTATACAACATTTAGGTATTCCTTCTTTAAATATTGGGTATGGTGGCGAAGGTTCAGGCGGAGAGTATCATTCTATTTATGATTCCTATGATATGTATCGTCGTTTTAAAGACCCGACTTTTATTTATGGCGTAACACTTGCACAAACAGCAGGAAGGGCTGCACTAAGACTCGCCGATGCAGACGCTTTACCTTTTGATTATACAGTGCTTCATAAAACTATTAAAGGATATCTAAACGAGTTAATCAATAATGTAGATCAATTAAGAGAAAACGCAGTTATTGAAAATGAATTAGTTAATAAAAAAGCATATGCATATGCAGCAGATCCTGCAGAAGGCTTAACCACACCAAAGCTTTTAACAGAAGTGCCCTACATCGATTTTTCTGCTTTATTAAATGCACTTGCTAAATTAGAAAAAGCAGCAGCCCATGTAGAAGAAATTAAAGCAAGTGGAAATGCTGCTCAGTTAGCTACTTTAAATTCAAAAATATATACTGCCGAACAAAAATTATTATCTGAAATCGGACTTCCCCGCAGACCTTGGTTTAAACATACTATTTATGCGCCCGGTTTTTATACTGGCTATGGTGTTAAAACAATTCCTGGTGTAAGAGAGGCCATCGAACAAAAAAATTGGCCAGAAACTAAAGAACAAATAACAGAAACAGCAAAAGCCATTGAAAAACTTTCTATGTTTTTAGATGCACTATAGCATGTAAATTTGCAAATGCCTTTTCAATTAGAATCCACCTATACTCCGTCGGGCGATCAGCCTACAGCCATTCAAGCACTCACCGACGGGGTCTTGGAAGGCGAGCGGTATCATACACTTTTAGGAGTAACCGGTAGTGGTAAAACCTTTACCATTGCCAACCTTATACAAAATGTTCAAAGGCCCACACTTGTTTTAACACATAATAAAACATTGGTGGCACAGCTCTACGGAGAGTTCAAACAATTTTTTCCTAATAATGCAGTGGGTTATTTTGTTTCTTATTACGATTATTATCAACCCGAAGCGTATTTGCCCACTTCTGGTGTTTACATTGAAAAAGATTTAAGCATCAACGAAGAGCTTGATAAATTAAGATTACAAGCCACTGCACAATTATTAAGTGGTCGAAGAGATATTATTATTGTAGCTAGTGTGAGTTGTATTTATGGTATGGGTAATCCCACCGAGTATGAAAAAGGAATTATAAGAATTAATGCAGGTATGGTTTTACCAAGACAAGCATTTTTACATGCCTTGGTAAATAGTTTATACCACCGAACTGTTACAGAATTTGATAGAGGTTCTTTTAGAGTGAATGGCGACACTGTTGACATTCGACTACCTTATGTGGATTACGGATACCGCATAACATTCTTTGGAGATGAAATTGAATCCATTGAAAGTATAGAAGTAGAAAGCGGTAAAAGAATAGAAACCATGGAAAACGCAGCTATCTTTCCTGCTAATTTATATTTAGCCCCCAAGGATTTAGTACAAGAAATTATTTATGAAATTCAAGATGAAATGCTTGCGCAAGTGGAGTATTTTAAAAACACAGGTAAGCATATCGAAGCACAAAGAATTAAAGAGCGTGTTGAATATGATATTGAAATGATTAGAGAGCTGGGCTATTGCACAGGCATTGAAAACTACTCACGATTTTTTGATAGAAGAAAGCCAGGTACTCGCCCCTTTTGTTTATTAGATTATTTCCCCAAGGACTTTTTATGCGTAATAGATGAAAGCCATGTAACCATCCCACAGATATCTGGAATGTATGGTGGAGATAGAAGTAGAAAAATGAATTTAGTAGAATATGGTTTCAGGCTTCCTAGTGCCATAGATAATCGCCCCCTAAATTTTAATGAGTTTGAAAATATGGTGGGTCAATCTATATTTCTTAGCGCCACACCGGGAGAATATGAATTAGAAAAAACAGGAGGTTTAATTATTGAACAAGTGGTAAGACCCACTGGCCTATTGGATCCGCCAATTGAAGTGCGCCCTACTAAAAATCAAATTGACGACCTATTAGAAGAGATTGCCATGCAGGTAGAAAAAGGAGACCGCGTTTTAGTTACCACGCTTACTAAAAAAATGGCGGAAGAAATGGACCGTTATTTAAGTCGCATTCAAATTAAATCGAAATATATACATAGCGATATAGATGCACTAGAAAGAGTAGAAATTTTAAGAGAATTAAGATTGGGCGTGATTGATGTACTCGTGGGCGTAAACTTATTAAGAGAAGGGCTAGACTTGCCAGAAGTTTCTTTAGTAGTAGTATTAGACGCCGATAAGGAAGGCTTTTTAAGAAATGAAAAATCCTTAACCCAAACAGCAGGTAGGGCTGCTAGAAATGTAGATGGTCGTGTTATATTTTATGCCGACCAGGTTACTAAGAGTATGCGCCGTACTATGGACGAAACCGATAGAAGAAGGGCCAAGCAAATTAAATATAATACAGAAAATAATATTACGCCTACCACTATTATTAAAAGCATTGAACAGGTAATGGCGCAAAGCGCTGTATTAGAAATTAAAGGCTTTACATTGAATAATATAAATATTAAAACCAGCGACGATCTTGAAATGGTTACAAATGCCTCTGATGAATTCAAAACTATCCCACAAATAGAAAAGGCTATTACTCAAACTAAAAAGCAGATGGACAAGTTTGCCAAGGCCTTAGATTTTATGGAAGCCGCTAAGCTAAGAGATGAAATGTTTAGACTAGAAGCCCAGTTGGAGAAAATGAAAAACGCTTAGAACAAAATAATAATACCATTAGTATTTGTATTAATTTTATACCCATGTCCTCTGTTTTAGAATCTATATATAACGGCTTTGTGCAAACCACCTGGATAGAAGCCATTGCGGTTATATCGGGCATTGTCTCTGTATGGTATAGTAGAAAAGAAAATATTTTAGTATTTCCTACGGGCCTATTAAATACGACCATTTATATTTACTTAAGTTTTAAAGGACATTTACTTGGAGAGGCTAGTGTGAATTTATATTATACCATTATGAGTTTGTATGGATGGTATTTATGGACTAGAAAAGATAAAACGAATCAAACATACATTTTAGAAATAACAAACAGCAATACCAAAGAAAGAATACAGCAGTTTTTGTTTTTCGTAGGTGTATATGCAATTATTTATTTTTCTTTAGTCTACTTAAAACAATCCTTTGCACCAGAAGCCATTCCTTGGGCAGACGCACTTGCAAGCGCCTCAGCCTATACTGCCATGTGGTTAATGGCCAAGAAAAAAGTAGAGAGCTGGTTTTGGTGGGTAATTACTAATATTGCTTCCATACCTTTATATTTTACAAAGGGCTACACTTTCACAAGTGTTCAATTTATAGTTCTATTAATTTTAGCTATTGCCGGATGGATAGAGTGGAGTAGAAAAGCAAATAATGTTAAAAACCTTCATCAAGCGTAAAAGTCTTCAAAGCATAATATGTCTAAAGAAACACCAAATTCAAATACTAAGCTCCAAAAAATAGTGGTCTTGGGCCCCGAGTCCACGGGTAAATCAACACTATCGGAAGCCTTAGCCAAACACTATGGAGTGGTGGATTGCAAAGAATATGCTAGACAATATTTACATGAAAATGGGACAAAATATAATTTCGAAGATTTATTAACAATTGCAAAGGGCCAATTAACATTAGAGAACGAAGCTATTAAAAAAGCGAAGCAGCAATTAATAGACACATCAAAAAACAAGATAGTTATTGACACCAACATGTATGTTATGAAGGTTTGGTGCGAATATGTTTTCAATAATTGCCATACCTATATTTTAGATGAAATTCATAAAAGAGAATATGATATCTATCTTTTAGCTGATATAGACCTACCCTGGTCTGCTGATGAAATGCGTGAATACCCTGATGAAAAACCAAGACAAGAACTGTTTGCTATTTATAAAGATATTTTAATCAATCAAAATACACCTTGGGGTATTGTAAGTGGCGCGGGCGATCAAAGAACCCAAAATGCCATTCAACTAATAGATAAAATTTTAGTTTAACAAGGCAGCTACATCCTCATCCGTTTCAATATTATTCATCTCTCTTAGAATTTGTGGATAGCGCCAAGCAACCCTTCTAGTCATTGGACGGGCGGTGAATTTCTTAGGATTGGGGAAACCAGCTACTATCATAGCTGCTTCAGCCCTCGTTAAATTTTTAGCTGACTTCTTAAAATAATGTTGCGCCGCAGCCTCTACCCCAAAACAACCGGGTCCAGTTTCTATTACATTTAAGTATACTTCTAAAATTCTTTGCTTACCCCAAATTAGTTCAATTAAAAAAGTAAAATAAACTTCTGGAATTTTTCTAATGTATTTATCATATCGTCCGCCCTGCCACAAAAAAACATTTTTGGCAACCTGTTGCGAAATAGTACTAGCACCACCACCCAACGGTATTTTAGATTTCTTCTTTTTCTTTTTGGGATCTAGGCTTTTTTCAATCGCGTCCCAATCAAAACCCATATGATCTGTAAAGGCCTGGTCCTCGCTTGCCATAGCCGCTAGTTTAATATTATAAGACATTTTATCCCAAGCAACATAATCTCTTTTTAACCCTAAGCCAAAAGCATTGGTAATTTGTGTAATGGTAATGGGAGGCTCAATAAACTTAGTAATGAGCACATAGACCAGTGAACTTAAAAATAGATAAAGAAAAAAGCGACGTATTTTTTTTAGCACAAATACAATTTATAAAATTTCTACGCTAAACCGTTTTCCTATAGGACGGTAATCGGGATTAGATTTTTTGACCAGCACGCCGGCAAACCAAGCGGCTAAGCCCCCCGCTAATTTAGCTATATTATTTTTTTCAAAAACTTGATCTCCGCTAATAACAGAATTTATAATATTTAAACTCAAATAGCCAAGGCCACCTGCTTTCAAAACAGCACCATTGGTAAAAACACTTCTAAAACGGCCCCTGTCTTTTGCAAAGGCCTTTATTTCATTAATATGCAAAACTAGTCGTCCTAATTTTAATGTATCCTGCCCATAAGTGCCAAACATGGTAACCGAGCCCTGTAAAGCATAATGATTTATTTGAATAGAATCGTCTCTAATCCAATCGATATAGCCTGTAAGCCATTGCGCATTACTAAACTCAAAGTTTATATAATCTCCTTCGGTAAAGGATCTTATGATCACACCTCGCTCCTTTAATAGTAATAGTTTGCCTCCTTGTGCCCTTAGTTCTGTATGAAGAATAGACAGAAGAACTACCAAAAAGTAAAATTTAAAAATAGTTAATTTTTTCACTATCAGCAATTTACGATATTATTTTTAATAAAGAATAAGATATGTATAGATTAAAGAAGCCTTACTATGAATGACTAATAATGCAGCGCCCCATAGAACAAGGCTGCGCTAAATAGTAAAATAATAATTCCCGAAATTCGATTAATAATAATCATGTTTTGAATTGTAAGCTTGGGACGAAGCCTACCAGCCAGCGCAACTTTTAATAAATCAGAAAATAATACAAATAATAAGCAAGTGCCAAATACTAGAATTCTATAAATAAGAGGGCTATTTGTTTCAGCTGCCGATGCAGAGATAGCTGCAGTCCATGCAAACCAAAATAAAAACACACTAGGGTTTAAGATATTCATAAAAAAACCAGCAATAAAAATTTTAAACAAATCTCTTTTTCTTAATATTTTTTCTTTATTCAATTCACCTTCGCTAAAAACAATCTTTTTAAAAAACAAGGTATACACACTCATCACTAATAAAAAACCAGCACCCAGCATTGCAATGAAGGCCTTATGTGATAAAGCCATTACAAAGAAAGAAGTAAAAAAATTGCAAATAAATAATAAAACAATATCACTGATAGAAACGCCCGCAACAAAAACATAACCCGCTTTATGGCCATTGGTTAAACTTTGTTTTAATATTGCAAAAATAACAGGCCCTATAGAAATACTTAAAATAAGCCCAAGCAACAAACCTTTTAAAATGGGGGCTATCATAATTAATCAATAAATTTTTTCCAATCGTTCAATAAATCGCCTTTAATAACTCTTGGAAATTTGTGCTGGCCGCCTATCTTACCTTTGCTGCTCATAAAATCCATAAACACATTTTCTTTTAAAATGGTTATAAAAACTTTTTTTAAAGCACTTTTTCTCTCAATGGCATAATCGTCATTTAATTCAATTAATTTCTGGTCAATATTTTTGATGAGTAAATCGCTATCTACTGCATCATTGCAGGCAACATACCAATGATGTGCAAATAAACTTTCATAGGGCACGCCCGTCACACCAAACTCTGGAATAGATATATTCATTTCCTCACTTACTAGTTGAATAGCCTTATTCATATTATCAACACTAAGGTGTTCACCTACTAAACTTAAAAAATGTTTAGTTCTACCTGTAATAATAATTTCGGCATTGGCTTTATCTATAAAGCGAATAGTATCTCCAATCAAATAACGCCAAGCACCAGCAGCAGTGCTTATTAAAATGGCGTAATCTTTATTTTCTTCTACTTCGTGTATTAATAAAGCTTGTGGGTTTTCTACCATCTCTCCATTTTCGTCAAAGTTGTTTTCATCAAAAGGCACAAATTCAAAAAAGATATGTTGATTAAAAGACAAACGCATACCCACACCATTTTGTTTATCCTGCCATGCCAAGAAACCCTCACTGGCCAAATAGGTTTCAATATAGGTGATAGGTTTTCCTAATAACTTTTCAAAACCATGTTTATAAGGTTCAAAGCTTACTCCACCATGTGCAAAAAAATCAAGATTAGGCCATATCTCGTGAATATTATTCAGCTTATATTTTTCAATCACCATTTCAATACACATTTGTATCCAAGCGGGTACCCCTACAATAAATCCAATATCCCAATCGGGTGCTTTTTCTACAATTTCTTTTAACTTCTTATTCCAATCTCTTTCTTTAGCAATTTTTTTACCAGGCTTATAAAAAGGTTGAAACCAAAAAGGGTTTTTTTTCGCAGTAATCCCGCTTAGATCACCAGCATAATACCCGGCTTCTTTTTGCAAGTCGGTACTTCCACCTAAAGTAAGCCAGCCCTTGCCAATGGATCCAAAATTCACATCGCTATACTTAAACAAACTAATAAGCTGCTTAATCATTAAAATTTTATTGCCCCTTAATAAATCATTGGTAATAGGAATATATTTACTGGCAGACTCACTGGTACCACTACTTAAGGCAAAATATTTTATTTTACCCGGCCAACAAATATCTGATTCCCCTTCAAGCGTTCGGTGCCACCAATCCTTATAAATTTTATTATAATTATAAGCAGGCACTGACTGCTGAAAAACCTTATCTGCTCTTTTGCTTAATAAAATTTTATCAAAATGAAACTGCTGTCCAAAAGCGGTATACTTTGCTCGACGCAGTAATTTTTTCAGCACGCGCAATTGTGCTCTTTTGGGGCTTCTTGGGGGAATGCCCAAGGCCTTTTGAATGCTTTTTGGTAGGTTAATCTCAAAAATTGGCATCTACGGTTTCAGGTTTAATATTTTAAAGATTATCTGCAAAAATAGGAATGTTATTCGAGCAAACGCACCTACTTTTGCCATATGATTAAAAGTACACTTTTAAAGGCTGTAGAGGCTGGTGGTAAAGAATTAAAGCATTTTTTTAACGGTTCTTTTACAATATCTAGTAAGGGGTCTATGAACGACCTTGTAACCGAGGCAGACCACGCTGCAGAAAAGGCCATTTTTAAGGTTATTCAAGAGGCTTTTCCCACGCATTTTATTTTAAGTGAAGAAACGGGCGAAATCAAACAAGATTCCAACATTAAATGGATCATTGATCCAATAGATGGCACCATCAATTTTGCAAATGGCATTCCTATTTGTTGTGTGAGTATTGGTGTGGAAGAAGAAGGCAAAATGATATTAGGTGCCGTATACAACCCAATTATGAATGAACTTTTTATTGCAGAAAAAGGGAAGGGTGCGACTTTAAATGGTAATAAAATAAAGGTGAGTGAAAAAGATAATTTATTAAGCAGTTGTTTGGTCACTGGTTTTCCTTATCAATATTTAGATACAGAAAACGGGCCCCTACAAATTTTTGAAAAATTAATTCGCAAAGCCATTCCGGTTCGAAGGTTAGGAAGTGCGGCCATTGATTTATGTTGGACTGCCGCAGGAAGGTTTGATGGATTTTATGAACATAAACTACAAGCCTGGGATAGTGCCGCAGGTTTTTTAATGGTGGAAGAAGCGGGTGGAAAAGTAACGGACTTAAAAGGAAACCCCTATAGCCCTTACCAGCCGGGCATTATAGCTACTAATGGTAAAATACACGATCAATTATTACATGTTATAACAGGCGGAAATTTATAAATTATTTTATGTCAACAGAAAGAACAGAGATTGATAAATTAGGGGAGTTTGGTTTAATAGACCACCTCACAGAAAACTTTGAAACAAATAATGCCTCAACTATTTTATCCATAGGAGATGACGCAGCAGTGATAGATCATTTTGGAAAACAAACTGTGATTACTACCGATTTATTAATTGAAGGCGTACACTTTGATTTAATGTATACACCTTTAAAACATTTAGGGTACAAAGCAGTGGTAGTAAACCTAAGCGATATTTATGCAATGAATGCACTGCCAACTCAAATAACGATGAGTATTGCTTTTAGCAATAGATTTAGTTTAGAAGCCCTAGAAGAATTTTATGAAGGCGTGAATATAGCCTGTGAAAAATATGATGTGGACCTAGTAGGTGGAGATACTTCTACTTCTCAAAAAGGTTTTATTATTTCAGTTACTGCCTTGGGAGAAGTGGCGCCGGATAAATATATAAAAAGAAGCACGGCCGAAAGTGGAGACCTGATCTGCGTTTCAGGCGATTTAGGCGCCGCTTTTTTAGGCTTAACGCTCATGGAGCGGGAGAAAAAAATATTTGTAGAGCATCCAGAAATACAACCCAATTTAGAAAACGAAGATTATATAGTAGGTCGTTTATTAAAACCAGAAGCTAGAAAAGATATTATAGAAATTTTAGAAAATCAACAAATACTACCTACTTCTCTGATGGATATTAGTGATGGCTTAAGTAGTGAGGTTTTACATTTGTGTAAACAAAGTAATTTAGGCTGTAGAATATATGAAGAAAAAATTCCTATTCACGATGCTACTCGCGCGGCTGCTTTTAAATTTGGTTTAGACCCAACAGTATGTGCATTGAATGGTGGAGAAGACTATGAACTTTTATTTACCATGAAGCAGTCCGATTACGATAAAATAACCCTGCAAGAAGAAATTAGTGTGATAGGTTATATGTGTGATAAAGAAGAAGGCGCTAAATTAATTACCAAGGGTAAAAATTTATTTGATATAACGGCACAGGGCTGGAATGCATTTGGTAAATAAACTTATATAGCTAAGAAATATTTTAAGCTATCATCATTTTAATTAATGTAAGGTCCTCGCTTATGCAGGCTAGGTCTGCTTTTTCGCCTATTTCAATACTACCTTTAATCGTATCATGGTTCATTACCTTTGCTGGATATACGCTACACATTCTTATGGCTTCTCCTAATTCAATACCTACTTTATCCACTAAGTTTTTCACCGATTTTAATTGTGTTAAGGCAGAGCCACTTAATACACCATGGCTTTCATATTTATCATCTACAAGTGTATGTTGGTAAATTCCAGTGCTTGCACTGGTAACAGCATCGGTAATACAAAATAATCGGTCGCCCATTATTTTTTTAGCAATTTTGATAGCTGCAAAATCTACATGATATCCATCTGGAACTAAACTACACATTGCGGTGGAATGATTAAACATAGCGCCTACCATACCAGGAGCCCTGTGTTGCAAACTACTCATAGCATTATATAAATGTGTACCCACTGTTATGCCCTTATTTAAAAAACGAGTGGCTAGTTCATAACTCGCATTGGTATGTCCCGCAGAGATAACAATATTATTTTCTTGAATTAAATCAATAATTTTTTGATCTACCACTTCAGGTGCAATAGTAATCATCCCAATACAATTTTTTCCATATTCAATGATCGCTTTCACTTCTTCATATGAAGGTGAGTGAATAATTTCAGCCTGATGCGCTCCTTTTTTTTCCACATTAATCCAAGGCCCTTCAATATGAAGCCCCATACAACCCTTACCACCACTAGCTTTATAATCCCGCACGGCGTCTATTGCTTGTATAATAATTTCATTACTTTGAGAAGCAATGGTCGGTTGAAAATAAGCTGCACCTCCAGCCAAACAATAGCGGTAAGTTTTTTCGATGGTGTCTGCATCGGGAAATTCAGATAACAATTTATTTTCTGCTCCATAAATTTGAAGATCAATTAAAGCAGGTATAACGATAGGCATTGCATTATTAGCATCATAGCCCTCAGTACTTATATTTTTTATAATTCCATTTTCTATCTCAATCACCACTTCTTTCATCCAATCTTTTCCCGTAAATAATTTTTGGACAGATAAACTTATGTGCATTGTATTTTAATTTCTAATTATTGAATTTGAAAAAAATCGGCATCCTTCCAAAAAGGAAATTGATTTCGAGCGGTGGCAAGTTCTTCTTTTTGTAGTGTAATGGTAAATACATCTTCTCTGTAAGCGCAGTGGTAGAGCACTTCTCCAAGCGGCCCTACTATTAGAGAGTCGCCACTATGTGCTATATTATTGCCATCTATGCCCACTCTATTTACACCAATAGTATAACACTGGTTTTCAATCGCGCGCGCTGTTAATAATGTTTTCCAGGCATGATTTCTTTTCTCTGGCCAGTTGGCAACATATAAAAGTACATCATACTCTTCCCCTTGTTGACGGGCCCAAACAGGAAAGCGTAAATCATAACAAACTTGTAAATTTATTTTCCAACCTTTCACACTTGCAATTAATCTTTTAGTTCCTGCCGTATAATGTTGGTCTTCGCCCGCAAAGGCAAACAAATGCCTTTTATCATAATAACCTAATTCTCCATTCGGTAAAACCCAAATA
The DNA here is from genome assembly GCA_013205585.1 of Chitinophagaceae bacterium. GTDB lineage: Bacteria > Bacteroidota > Bacteroidia > Chitinophagales > Chitinophagaceae > Sediminibacterium. The sequence goes on from JABMML010000204.1 coordinate 13,516, forward strand.
AGTCTATTATAAAATTGAGCTGCTTCTTTACTAATTTCTTCTTTGATAATTAAAGAGCCTACTATAATAACTTTTCTTTCTGCAGACAATTGCTTCATCCACCTAAGCGTAGGCCCATCCATGGTTTCAGTAAACTCGGTAGGTCGCATACTAAAGCCCGTACTAAACATTTCAGGAAGCACCACCACTTCTGTATATTCTTCAATAGCCCTTATTTTTTTAGCCAACATATCTAGGTTGGCCGCTTTATCTTCCCAAAATAAATCGGTTTGTATAAGTGAGAAACTAAGGGTGGATACAGACATTCTTTTTTCTTATTGACTAAAGGTACAATATTCAAATAAAAAACTTACTTCTTGTTTAGTGCTTGTATAATGGGGCTAATTAAGTTCGATTCAAAGCCTCTTTGATTTAAAAAGGATTGCGTTTTAGCCATACGGCTCATGCCTCTTTCCCCTTTTAGTGAATTCCACTTTTTAGTGGCCAGGTTCAATAATGTTTTTTCATAAGCGTTCTCATCAATACAAAGCAATGCCTTTTTAATATTTACAGGGCTTACTCTTTTTTGTTGCAAGGCATATTTTATTTTTTGTTTACCCCATGACTTAATTCTAAAATGACCACCCGCAAAACTTTCTGCAAACCTTGCCTCATTTAAAAAATTATCTGATATTAAATCTGAAATTATTTCTTCCACCTCAACAGGGGTCATACCAAAAGCATAGAGCTTGTCTCTCACCTCTTGTTGGGCCCTTTCTTGGTAAGCACAAAAATGCCGTATCCTTTGTATAGCCTGCTCTTTGCCTATTCTAATCTTTTGCATTTTGTAGATAAGTATGTCAATAAGAAATGCTAAAATAGCTTTTTAATCTTAAGATTTTGCATTAGTTTCGTTAGTGTTATTTAAGGTTATTTAGCCCAGTAAAACCGTATTGTCCTATGAAATTTATCGTTTCTTCTTCTTCGCTTTTAAAACACCTTCAACAAATTTCAGGTGTTATTAATACCAACACTGTGCTTCCTATCTTGGAAGATTTTTTATTCGAAATCGAAGATAAAAAATTAAATATTGTGGCCACCGATTTAGAAACGGTAATGCGCGTTCAAATGGATGTGGAAAGCAAGGCTAATGGTCGTGTTTGTATTCCCGCTAAAATTTTAATTGATTCTTTAAAAAATATTGCAGACCAACCACTTACTTTCAATATAGATAAAAATTATAGTGTAGAAATTACCAGCGATAATGGTAAGTATAAAGTAATGGGAGAGAATCCAGATAATTTTCCAAAGGAGCCTACAGCAGATGATACCACTGGCTTTGACATGACTAGTAGTAGTTTGTTAACGGCTATCAATAAAACATTATTTGCAGTTAGCGGCGACGACTTACGCCCTGCCATGACCGGCGTGTTCTTTGAATTAACCAAGGACAGCGTTCAGTTTGTAGCAACCGATGCACACCGTTTGGTACGTTATAAAAGAACCGATATCAAAGCAAAACAAAACGCTTCTTTCATTGTGCCTAAAAAACCTTTGAACTTATTAAAGAATGCCTTACCCGATAACGAAGACCCTATCACCTTAAGCTTCAACAATAATCATCTTTTTGTAGACCATGGTTCTACACAATTAATTTGTCGATTAATTGATGCGCGTTTCCCAGATTATAAAGTGGTAATTCCTTCGGATAATCCATACCGCTTAACAGTGAACAAGCATGATTTTCAAAATGCACTTCGTCGTGTAAATGTATTTAGTAATAAGAGCACCAATCAAGTGGCATTAAATATTACAGGCAACGAATTACAAATGGCTGCCCAAGATATTGACTTTAGTTTTGAAGGAAATGAGCGCATGAGTTGTGAATACAAAGGTGAAGACATTCAAATTGCTTTTAATGCAAAATTTTTAATTGAAATGTTATCTGCTGCCGATACCGGTGATATATTTTTAGAACTCTCTACACCTAGCAAGGCCGGCCTTATTAAGCCTTCTGAGCAAGCACCAGGAGAGGACCTACTTATGTTGGTCATGCCTTTAATGTTAAATAGCTAAAATAATCCCTACCCTATAAGCGTTTCAATAATTGCTTTAATAATAGAAACCCGGTGGCCCAATTAATGGAACATCGGGTTTTTTTATTTACATTTATACTATAAATAAAAGACCATGCTGGAACTCATAAAAAACTATTTCGAACATATACCAAGTGCACACAGGGCCTTGTTATTAGCAGGAGGCATTAGCTTTTTCTGGTTGGTTGAAATAGCAGTGCCTTTATTTAATTTTAAATATAATAAGTTCAAACACGCGGGTATCAATTTCTTTTTCACTTTCACCACTATTGTTATTAATTTCTTGTTTGCACTTGTAATGGTAAAACTGAGCGACTGGACAGTAGCAGAAAACTTTGGGTTACTTCATATTATTCAATTAAGCCCTTGGGTGGAAGCCATTGTGGGTTTATTATTATTAGATTTTATAGGTGCCTATTTAGTACACATGATAGAACATAAAGTAAAATTTTTATGGAAATTTCATATGGTACACCACGCCGACACACAGGTAGATACGACTACAGGCAATAGACATCATCCGGGTGAGTCGGTGGTAAGAGCGGTATTTGCTATACTTGCCGTATTTATTTTAGGCACACCTATTTGGATAGTGATGGTATACCAAAGCTTAAGCGTGGTGCTTACTCAATTCAATCACGCGAATATTAAAATACCAAAATGGTTCGATAAAAGCTTTGGATATATTATTGTTTCTCCCAATATGCATAGAATTCATCATCATATTACTCGTCCACAAACCGATAGCAATTACGGAAATATATTTTCTTTCTGGGACCGTTTATTAGGGACTTATAATTATACACCCATGAATGAAATTACTTATGGACTAGATGTAATGGACAATACAAAAGATAAGTCCTTATCGTATCAACTAAGGGCGCCCTTTGATAAATCGATAAAATCAGATTACTAATCTAGTTTTAAAAAGATAATTCAGCAAAAAAACAATGACTAAAATTGGTGCCTTTATTCCTGCCCGCTATGCGGCCACACGCTTTCCAGCAAAACTAATGCAGGCCCTAGGTGCTAAAACGGTGATTAGGCATACCTATGATAATACAGTGGCAACCGGCCTCTTCAATGAAGTATATGTGGTTACAGACAGTGAAATTATTTTTAATGAAATTACTTCTCATGGTGGCAAGGCCCTTATGAGTAAAAGAGAACATGAAAGCGGATCAGATAGAATTGCTGAAGCCATTGAGCATTTAAACATTGATATAGTGGTGAATGTACAAGGAGACGAACCCTTTGTAAAAAAAGAACCCCTTGAAAAATTAATTGCTGTTTTTAAAGATGAAAATGTAGAAGTGGCCTCCCTCATGCAGGCATTAACTAATTCGGATTTAATTGCCGATCCTAATTATGTAAAAGTGGCTGTGGATAAAAATATGAATGCATTATTTTTTTCACGCAGTGTTATTCCCTATCCAAGAAATAAAGAAATAGCCAATACCTATTATGAACATATTGGTGTGTATGCTTTTAAAAAACAAGCCCTACTTGATTTTACCAACTGGCCTATATCCCCACTAGAAGCGGCTGAAAAAATTGAATGTCTTCGTTATTTAGAAAATGGTGTTTCTATAAAAATGGTAGTAACTAGTTATATGGGCGTAGAAATAGACACACCAGAAGATTTAATTAAAGCAGCAGCACTTTTAAAATAAATACATGAACAAAGGAAAATTATTTCAATCAACTATAGTAGCCGCTCTAGCTGGATTTATTTTTGGTTTTGATATGGTAGTTATTTCTGGTGCCGATAAACCTATTCAAGAACTTTGGCATACCACACCTTTGTTCCACGGATTTTTTATTATGTCCATGGCATTATGGGGAACCGTTATTGGCTCTGTGTTTGCAGGCGCCCCCACTGAAAAATATGGCCGTAAAAAAGTATTGATATGGTTGGGTATTATGTTTATTGCATCCGCCATTGGTTCTGCTCTTGCACAAGATCCTTATACCTTTTCTTTCTTTAGATTAATAGGAGGTATTGCTATTGGTGTTTCTTCTGTAGCAGCCCCTACTTATATTTCTGAAATTTCAAATAAAAATAATAGAGGAAGGTTAGTAGGCATGTATCAATTCAATATTGTCTTTGGAATTTTAGTGGCTTATTTATCTAATTATTTTTTAACAGGTTTTGGAGGTGCCAACGATTGGCGTTGGATGCTAGCTGTTTTATTAATTCCATCTATCATTTATACATTAATGACTTTAGGTTTACCAGAAAGTCCAAGATGGTTATTCTCTGTTAAAAATGACGAGGCAGGTGCTAGAGAAAACTTAGCCATCGTGGGGGTAGAAAATATTGATCAAACTATTCAAGAAATAAAAACTGCCTATGAAGAAGAAGAAGCACAGGGGGCTATTCAATTATTTACAAAACATCACCGTAAAATATTATCTATTGCTTTTTTTGTTGCCTTTTTTAATCAGGCATCGGGCATTAATTTTCTTTTATACTATGCACCTAGAATTTTAGAAGAAGCGGGTTTTGCAAAAAACAATTCATTATTAAGTTCCATCTCATTAGGACTTATGAACTTAGTTTTTACATTCGTAGGTCTTTGGTTAATTGACCGTATTGGCCGTAAGACATTATTAA
>JABMML010000205.1 GCA_013205585.1 Chitinophagaceae bacterium
AATTCAAGAGATGTAAAAACGCTAAAAGTAAATTGGACTAAGTAACTTTATTTCAAACTATGATATTAAAAAAGCACTCCCTTTTGAGGAGTGCTTTTTTATTCAGTTAATTTATCACTTGTTCTGTAATTTTTCCTGTGGTCTTATTTTTTAAGATTAGTTTCTTCGTACCGTAGTGAGTCATTTCTTCTTTGATTAAGTAATGGTCCTTATCGTATTCTACTAAATGGCTTTCTTTAGATAAGCCTGTCTTGCCTCTCCAGATATCTAATTTAACGGGCTCCCATAATTTAGATTTAGCAGAACGGTAAGCGGCATCTAGTACACAGTTCACAATGTAACCATCGTAAAAAGTTTCTTTAGGTGCTTCGCCTTTTTCCATGGAGTTAAACATATCCATAAACATGTGGTTATACCCTAATTCATTTAATTCATCACCTACTGGGAACAACCAACCGCTATTGCTTTCCGATTTTTCTGAAATATAATCGCCTCCTTTTCCAGTGGTAAACATTTCAAATCCTGTTCTTAAAAAACTATTAATCCAAATAGTACCCTCTGTACCCATTACTTCATCGCGTAAATCTAAGCCCCCTCTAAATGTCCAGCTTACTTCAAACTGTCCAATAGCGCCATTCTCATACTTTACCAGTCCAATGGCATGGTCTTCTGCATCAATTGGTTTTACTTGTGTATCTGCCCAACACATTACTTCAATGGGTTTGATATCTTTCCCAATATAAGATCTTGAAATTTCAACGCAATGGCAACCAAGGTCTAAAATACAACCACCACCAGCTTGCTCAATATCCCAGAACCAATCACTATGTGGGCCAGGATGTGTTTCACGAGACTTTGCCCATAAGATTCTTCCTACTGCACCTTCTTTCACAGATTGGTTAGCTTTAATGAATTTAGGCGTATATACAAGGTCTTCTAAATAGCCATTGAATATACCCGCTTCTTCCACTGCAATTAACATACGCTTTGCTTCCGCACCATTACGACCTAATGGTTTAGTAGTCATCACTGCTTTTTTATGTTTGCAACATAACATTACAGCTATTTCATGAATATTATTGGGAAGGGCAATACATACCACATCCACATCGGGGTGGGAGATAGCGGCTTCCATATCGGTAGTCCAATGAGCACAACCATAATCTGCAGCAAATTTTGTGGCAGATTCTTCACGGCGGGCATAAATACTAACTACCTTGTCTTTACTTCTATAACCTTGCAGGGCATCGGCATAAAAACGTCCAATAAAACCTGCTCCTAACATTGCAATTCGCATCTTGAATAAATTTTAGATTTTTATAATTGATTTTTGTTTAAATACTTTTTTGAGTTTTCTTGTTTAGTGTATTATTTAAAAATTTTATGAAACAACAGCTGTTTCTTTTTTCTCTTTAAAAAATAAAATAAAGGCAATTAATACTGCACCTGCAATAGCTGCTGGCACTAACCAAATGCTTTGCCAATTATGTTGACTTGCTGAACCCACTGCAGTGGCTACTTTATATTGATCTACCACTTGACCACTATACAATGTACCTATATACATACCCACTCCATAAGTGGCAAAAGTAAATAAGCCCTGTGCTGCATTTTTAATTTTTTCACCTGCTTTTTTCTCTGTATACATATAGCCCGTTACAAAAAAGAAATCGTAACAAATACCGTGTAAAATAATACCTGCATATAACATCCAGCTTTGTTCCATATTGCCATAAGCGAAAAATACATAACGAAGTAACCAGGCACCAATACCCAATATCAACATATTTTTCACACCCACTCTATTAAACATAAAGGGAATGGCTAAAATAAATAAAGCCTCAGACATTTGCCCCATGGTCATTTTACTAGCCGCATTTTCTAAACCTACTTCGTTTAAAAAGGGATTCGCGAATCCGTAATAAAATGAAAGAGGAATACAAATTAATATGGCTGATACGAAGAATATAAAAAACGATCTTGATTTAAATAATACAAAGGCGTCGGTGCCAAGAATAGAACCCACTGTTACTTTTTCTGCCTGTGCTTTAGGCGGTGTATTAGGAAGCGCAAAACTTAATAAGCCTAAAAACGCAGATACGCCAGCGGCTACATAAAATGTGCCTTCTGTTTTTTCAATACCTAATTGACCAATAACAATACCTGCCGCTATCCAACCTAAGGTTCCAAACACGCGTATCCATGGGAATTGTTTTCCAGGGTCGGTCATTTGAGCGAAGGCTACACTATTACTTAATGCAATAGTAGGCATGTATAAAAGGGCGTAAATTAATATGACCCAGTAAAAATTTTCATTATTAGCCTTAGTTGCATAAAAAAGTAAGGCGGCGCCTACAAAATGTAATACACCCATTATTTTTTGTGCAGCAAAAAAACGATCGGCAATCATACCTACAAAAAAGGGACTAAAAATAGTGGCAATAGCCACAGCACTATAAGCAGCACCAATATCAAGCCCTGTAGACTTTAAAATTTCGCCCATATAAGTTCCCATTGTCACATACCATGCGCCCCAAATATAATATTGTAGGAACATCATGGAGGATAGCATTACGCTAATTTTTGTTTTCATATATCGAGCTGTTTTAAGCGTATTCAATATACTCAAAAAATTGGAAAATTGCCTTTTAGCGCCCCAGAAAATGATGAAAAAATGATGAAAAAATGATGAAAAACGAATTTAAAA
>JABMML010000206.1 GCA_013205585.1 Chitinophagaceae bacterium
ACGAATTTATAAGAGTTGACTTTAATAGAAATTAATAGAAACCTAACAATATAAAAATATAAATATGAGTTTAGAATTTACAGACGCTAATTTTCAGACCACCGTTATGGAAAGCGACAAATTAACAGTAATTGATTTTTGGGCAGAATGGTGTGGTCCTTGCAGAGCTATTGGGCCAGTTATTGAAGAACTAGCTACTGAATATGCAGGTAAAGTAAACATAGGAAAAGTAAATGTGGATGTGAATCCTACACTAAGTATGAACTTTGGTATTACTTCTATCCCAGCTATCTTATTCGTAAAAGGTGGTCAAGTAGTAGACAAGCAAATTGGTGCAGTACCTAAGTCGGTATTAGACAAGAAAATACAATCACATTTGTAGTTGAACTGCACATAAGACGAATTTAAAAAATAGGCCTAGTTTGCCTATTTTTTTTTATCTTCCTATCTCAAAGGAATAACTATGGAAAGATTTCAAGGGCTAATTGGTATCGTCATCATTTTAATGATTGCATTTCTATTCTCCAATAACAAGAAGAATATCAATTACCGATTAGTGGGAAGTGGTTTATTACTTCAATTAACCATTGGCTTTCTCATTTTGAAAATTCCAGCAGTGACCAGCTTTTTCCAATTATTAGGAAGAGGCATGGGTAAAATTGAACAATTCGCCCGGGCAGGTGCGGCATTCGTATATAGTGGTGTGGCCGCCACAACGCCTACCGGTGTGGCCGATTTTGCCAACGGTGGTTTTGTATTTGCTTTTAATGTAACAGCTACTATTATATTAGTATGTGTACTCGTTGCTTTATTTTATCATTTTGGTATTATGCAAAGAATTGTAGCAGTAGTTGCCAAGGCTATGAATTTTATTATGCGTGTAAGTGGCGCGGAAGCATTAAGCAATGTGGCCAGCGCCTTTGTGGGACAGGTAGAAGCGCAAATTATGATTCGCCCTTATTTAGCGACAATGACTAAAAGTGAAATACTAGCCAGTATGAGCGGAAGCTTGGCTTGTATTGCAGGTGGTATATTAATAGTATATGCAAATATGGGTGCACAAGCCGGTATGGACTTAGCCCCTAAATTAATTACAGCAAGTTTAATGGCAGCCCCTGGCGCACTTGTGATTGCAAAAATTGTTTTCCCTGAAACAGAAGTTTCTCAAACCATGGGAAAGGTTACACTAGAAGTAAAAAGTCAATACAGCAATACCATTGACGCTATTACACATGGCGCAGGCGATGGTTTTAAATTAGCCATGAACGTCATTGCCATGTTAATTGGTTTTATTGCTTTAATTGCAATGATTGACTGGTGTATGCTTTCTATTGGACATTTATTCAATCCTAATTTGCATTTAAGCTTGAACTTTCTATTTGGTAAATTATTTTATCCAATGGCTTGGGCCATGGGTATTCCTACTGCCGATATTCAAAACGCAGCTACCTTACTTGGACAAAAATTAACCATCAATGAATTTGTGGCTTTTAAAAGTTTAACAAGTAAGGTGGTTCCTATTGTTACCGAAAAAGGTTTGCTTATTGTAAGTATTGCTATTTGTGGCTTTGCCAATTTTAGCAGCGTGGGTATGCTTATTGGTGGCATTAGCGAAATGGCTCCTAACCGTCGCAAGGACTTAGCCGAGCTAGGCTTGAAAGCACTTCTTTGTGGAACCCTTGCCTCCTATTTATCTGCAAGCATTGCAGGTATTTTAATAGGTTAACGATAAAAATAATATGACTTTTATTAGTTCATTTTAACACCATAATTATTCAGATAATTGGTAGCTTTGCAGTCTAAATATGTGGACTATGGGTAGAGCTAATATCGAAATCATTATTGCTTCAGAAAAAGACAATCTCTTACAAAAAATAGGAAATAAAGTTATTCATAACGAACGTATTAGTTTTGATGAAGGCGTTTATTTATTTGAAAAAGCATCACTTCCTTATGTTGGTGCTTTAGCGAATTGGAAAAGAGAATCTTTACACGGCGATACGACTTACTTTAATAAGAACTTTCATATTGAACCTACTAATGTTTGCGTTTTCTCTTGCAAATTTTGTTCTTACTCAAAATTATACGCGCATAAAGAAGAAGGTTGGGAACTCACCATCGATCAAATGATGGACATTGTAAAATCATACGATGGCAAACCCGTCACCGAAGTGCATATTGTAGGTGGCGTGCATCCTAAATTAACTTTAGCGTTTTTTATTAGTTTATTAAAAGCCATTAAAGCGCATCGTCCTGAATTACATATCAAAGGCTTTACCCCTGTTGAATTGGATTACATGTTCCGTAAAGCAAATCTAAGTACCGAAGAAGGTATGAAACGAGCGCAGGAAGCAGGACTTGATTCTTTACCAGGTGGAGGCGCTGAAATTTTTCATCCAGACATTAGAAATATTATTTGTGCCGATAAAGCTACTGGTGATGAGTGGTTGCATATTCATAGAACTGCGCATAATTTAGGCATGCATAGTAATGCTACTTTATTATATGGTCATATTGAAAAGGCAGAACACCGAATTGATCATATGGAAAGGTTAAGACAGCTTCAAGATGAAACCAAGGGCTTTAATACTTTCATTCCATTGAAATTTAGAAATAAGGACAATGACATGCATGATGTTCCAGAATCTACCATGGCCAATGATTTAAAAATGTACGCGATATCTCGTTTGTACTTAGATAATTTCCCGCATGTGAAAGCCTATTGGCCCATGCTAGGTCGTGAAATTGCACAACTTACTTTAAGCTATGGTGTAAATGATATCGACGGCACTATTGACGATACCACTAAAATTTATTCAATGGCAGGTAGTGAAGAACAAAACCCAGTCATGACAACAGAAGAATTAGTACGCTTAATTAAACAAGCCCATCGTAAGCCAGTTGAAAGAGGCACATTATACAATGTGATACAAGACTATTCTTTAGTAGAGATGGACTAATTCAATTCAGATTCTTTACATTTGAATATGAAATTTACCAGCATTATAAGCGGTCTACTTTTATTTGCACTTAATTCTATAGCGCAAGCCGATGCCAATTTGCTTGAAAAATTAATGCAGCAAAAACCAGCTCAATTTGGTAAAATTCTTGCTAACCCTAACGAATACCGTCTTCAAATTTTATATACTCAAATTAATAGAGATAAAAACAATGTCCCCCATTTCAAAGAGTATAGTTACAGGCTTAATTCTAAAGAATATTTTTACCCAGCCAGTACCGTTAAAATGCCCTTGGCTTTTTTAGCATTAGAGAAAATTAATAATTTAAAATTGAAGGGGTTAATAAAGTCTACACTCATGGTTTACGATAGTGTAGCAGATAGACAAGAACAAATTTATAATAACCCTTACTCTATTAATGGCAAACAAAATATTGAACAGGCTGTTAAAGAAATATTTTTAGTAAGTGATAATAATGCAGCCAATAGGTTATTTGAATTTATCACACCACATACAGTGCACGAGCAATTGGCTAAGAAAGGCTATAAAGATGTTTATATCAGAAACCGATTAGAGTTAGGTAGGACAGCCAAAGAAAACAGAAGCACCCAATCCATTGACTTTTATAATGAGCAAGGAAAAATAATTTATCATCAGCCTGCTGCATTTAATAAAGACAGCCTTCCTTATTACAATGCCTTTATAGGCAATGGTTATATAAACAATCAAGATTCACTTATCAAAGGCCCTTTAAATTTTTCGGAAAAAAATAGAATTTATCTAAGCGACCTTACTCATATTTTAAAATCGGTTTTATTCTTTGATCAAACACCCCCTTCTCAAAGATTTAATTTAACCACTGAGGATAGAAAGTTTTTATTGCATTATATGCATACTTTACCTAACGAATCGCAATATCCTACTTATGACACGGCTAATTACTGGCCAGGGTATTGTAAGTTTTTCTACACAGGTTCGGAGAAAGGCCCCTTCCCATCCAATATTAAAATATTCAATAAAGTAGGTGACGCCTATGGCTTTCTATTAGATATTGCCTATGTGATGGATCCAGAAAAAAAGATTGAGTTTATGTTAAGTGCCGTTATCTATTGCAATAGCGATGGCATTATCAACGATAGTATGTATGACTATGATTCAGTGGGCTACCCCTTTTATAAAAACTTAGGCCAGTTAATTTACAACTACGAGCTTCAACGCAAAAAAGCTTTTCTCCCTAATTTTGCCCCATTGCTTGAGGCTGCCAAATAGATGTTAATAGAAAGGGAATAATTTATGGGTATTCAAGGTCTAAAACTTACGTCTGTTTGCGATTTATTTGCGAAATTCGTATTTCAAATAAGCAATCATGATATTATCTTCTCTATTAAACAGATTCAGTGAGCCAGAAACCTTAAAAATGGCCAAATTAGGCCGCGAACTAAGAGCGCAAGGCAAAGATGTAATTGACTTAAGTTTGGGTGAACCTGACTTCGATACTCCTCAACATATAAAAGATGCCGCTATTAAGGCTATCAACGATAACTGGTCTCACTATACGCCCGTAGCTGGCTTTGCCGATTTAAGAGAAGCGGTTTGCAGTAAATTAAAACGCGATAATAATTTAGACTATAAAGCAGAAAATATTATTACTTCTACCGGCGCCAAACAAAGTTTGGCCAATGCCATTTTAGCCTTGGTAGACGATGGCGATGAAGTAATCATTCCTACTCCATACTGGGTAACTTATTCTGAATTAGTAAAAATTGCTAGAGGTAAAGTAGTAGAAATTAGAAGTACTGTAGAAGATGGTTTTAAAGTAAGTCCTGCGCAAGTAGAGGCTGCCATTACTTCAAGAACTAAAGTTTTTATGTTCTCTTCACCAAATAACCCATCAGGTGCAGTGTATAATAAAGCTGAATTAGAAGCACTTGCCAATTTATTTAAAAAATATCCTGGCATTACTATATTATCGGATGAAATTTATGAGTACATCAATTTTGAAGGCAAGCATGAAAGCATTGCACAATTTGATGCCATTAAGGATCAAATAATTGTTATTAACGGATTAAGTAAAGGTTTTGCCATGACTGGCTGGCGTTTAGGCTATACAGCATCAAGTGTTGAATTAGCAAAGGCCATGGAAAAATTACAAGGTCAATTTACTTCAGGCACTTGTAGTATTACACAAAAAGCAGCAGTCACTGCTTTGGTGGGCGATTTAAAACCTTCTATTGAAATGACGGAAGAGTTTACGCGTCGTCGTGTAAAAACATTAGCGCTAGTAAACGATATTCCTGGCTTTAAATGCTTTGCGCCTCAAGG
>JABMML010000207.1 GCA_013205585.1 Chitinophagaceae bacterium
ATGGTTTATAGCCGCAGCCATTTTCTCATAAAAGGTTCCGTAATTACCTGCAAGACTAGGTATGGTTTCAGTACTTATTTTACCTTCTGTATCTGTACTTAATACACCCCATTTTTCTTTGGCTTCTACTCCCCAATTGACGCTATTGGGTTTTTTACCTGCGAGTAAATCGTCTTCTTGTATATCGGCTCTTTGTTTAATAAAGCAACCCTTGGTTCCATAAATTTTATAGGCAGGTAATTGTTGCATATATACCATGCCGCTAGTTAATAAAATTCTGTGGCTAGGGTAGTATAGTAGTAGTGTAAAATAATCATCTACTTTGCCTACTTTTCTCGTGGTTCTAATATCTGCAAAAACAGAACTTGGCATACCACTTAATAGTAAGGCTTGGTCAATTAAGTGAGGGCCTAAATCATACAATACCCCCGATCCTGGTGTATTGGTTTCCTTATGTACTTTAGGGCTTAAGGTGGTTCTATATCTTTCAAAAGATATTTGAATGTCTAAAAAATATCCAATTTTATCTTCTGCAATTAATTTTTGTAGGGTTAAAAAATCGGCGTCGTATCTTCTATTATGGTATACCGCTAATTTTAAATTTAATTTTTGCGCTAAGGCGTCTAGTTCGGCTGCTTCTTTTACGGTAACTGTAAATGCTTTTTCAGTGACTACATGTTTACCTGCTAATAAGGCGAGCTTGGTATAATTGTAATGCGTATCGTTGGGGGTATTCACTACTACTAAATGAATAGAAGGGTCGTTTAAAATTTCTTCATAACTACCAAATGACTTTGTACCTGGGTAAATGGCTTGAATATTTTTCTGAGACCTTTCCCAGCAGCCTACTAAATTAAAATGTGGGTTGGTATCAATGAAAGGTGCATGGAATAATTTTCCGCTCATGCCAAAAGAAACGAGTGCTGTGTTTATCATCCCGCTACTTGTTTTCTTATGATATTAAGTGCACCACCTGCTTTAAACCACTCAATTTGTTGTTGGTTATAAGTGTGATTGGCTTCAATAGTATCTGTACTGCCGTCTTTATGCGTTAATACTAATGTAAGTGGCTTACCCGCTGTAAATTGCGTTAATCCGTTTATATCAATGGTATCGTCTTCTAAAATTTTATCGTAGTCGGCCTTGTTGGCGAATGTTAATGCCAACATACCTTGCTTTTTCAAGTTGGTTTCATGAATACGTGCAAATGATTTAGTCAATACTACTCGAACACCTAAATGTCTTGGCTCCATGGCTGCGTGCTCACGAGAAGAACCTTCACCGTAATTTTCATCGCCCACTACAATAGTGCCCACACCTGCTGCTTTGTAAGCTCTTTGGGTATTTGGAACGGTATCGTAATTGCCATTGATTTGACTTTTTACATTGTCCGTTTTTTCATTGAAGAAATTCAATGCACCTATTAGTAAGTTATTAGAAATATTATCTAAGTGCCCACGGAATTTTAACCATGGTCCTGCCATAGAGATATGATCGGTGGTACATTTTCCTTTGGCCTTAATTAATAATTTCAAAGATTTTAAATCGGTGCCTTCCCATGCTGCAAAAGGGTCTAACAATTGCAAACGCTTTGAACTTGCGTCCACCGCAATATTCACTTTAGAGCCGTCCTCTGCGGGTGCTTGGTAGCCTGCATCTTCAACAGCAAAACCTTTTAGGGGTAATTCATCACCAGTAGGAGCATCTAATTTTACTTGCTCGCCTTTGTTATTAGTAAGTGTATCAGTTAATGGATTGAAATTTAAATCACCTGCAATAGCTAAGGCAGTAATTAATTCAGGAGAACCTACGAATGCAAATGTATTCGGGTTGCCATCGGCACGCTTTGCAAAGTTTCTATTGAAAGAATGTACAATGGTATTTTTTTCTTTTTTCTCTGCACCTACACGCTCCCACATTCCAATACAAGGCCCACAAGCATTCGCAAATACTTTCGCACCAATTTGGCTAAACACTTCTAAGAAACCATCTCTTTCAATGGTATATCTTACTTGTTCAGAACCTGGGGTAATTAAATATTCAGACTGCATGGTTAAACCCTTGGCTGAAACTTGTTTGGCTAAACTTACCGCACGACTAAT
>JABMML010000208.1 GCA_013205585.1 Chitinophagaceae bacterium
GTGGTAGATGAACTAGGCAGCAGAAAACATTTAGAAAAAGTAAAGGATATATTTACTAATGGCACAGGCGCCGACCAACAATTAAAAGTATTCAATGAAACCGGAAGTTTAATTGAAGTAGTGAAGTATATTGAAACAAGTTTCTTGAAAGTATAAGCTTAGATTTCTAAGTCTAGTTTTCTCCTAATTAATTTATTACTAGCCTATCAACGCTTTATTTAGTTTACACTGAATAGTTTTACTCTGCAGCTTTGAAATCAAATAGGGTGGCTGTAAACAAACCTATTTCTCTTTTCTTAAATACGACATCCCAATTGCCTTTATATCTTAAAATTTTAGGAACAAGCAGTCCATTGAAATAAGTCATTTCCACTTCCATCTGTACATTAAAATCGTAAACACCTGCTTTATAACTTAATGAATAGTTACGACCTAATACTTCCAAGGTTCTAGGGTCAAACCAAGTAATCATTTGGTCTACCACTACTCTATTTTTATTGATAAAGCCTAAATCTTGTTTAGGTTGCACATCAAATACATACACCAACTGTCCATGATATTCGACATAATCTAATTTATAATCGTATAGTTCATGCGCCGATTCATCGTATAAGTCGAGTTTATTCCCAATTAAAGGAATACCCGCAATTTTTTTACCCGGATTAAAGAACAACATTTTCAACTGCTCTTTAGCCTTTTCAATACCCGAGCCTCTTATCTCTCTTACTTTTCCTTTTACAATATTCGTTTCTCCGCAAATACTACCCTTGGTAAAAAACAAACTAGCATATAAAGAAGGGGTTACATAATTATAATTACCAAATGCATCGCGTAAATTACTCGATACCTGCTCCTCCAAAACTTCCATGGTCCTGCAATTGTCTTTTCTGGTTTGTTTGGTTTTACTATTTAATGTAGCTACTACTTTTTCGTTCTTATCCTTCATTTGAATATAATTGTAAGAACTGTATCCAATAGTGCGCAGTGTTTTAAAGGCTTTATAAAAACTTGTGTCTTCTTTAATTTTTTGCAAAATGGCTTTATAATCAAAATTGTTTCTAACAATGGCGTCGCTTAAAGTAAATTTCTGACCTCCATCATTAAATGTAGTATCCTGGGCATTTACATTCGTATTCAATACAAGCATAAGTAACATTATGCTAATATATTTAAAGCCTGTATATTTTGAACGCGTAAAACACATAATGAACTATTTAATTTGAATCATTTTATAATCAACCTTCGTATTTCCTTTAGAAATATCATTTAATTTTCCTTGTAAAATTTTACGGCGAAGTGGCTTTATATAATCAATGAATAATTTTCCTTCAATATGGTCGTATTCGTGTAAAATAATTCTAGCCGTCATACCTGTATAAGTTTCTGTGTAGGATTTGAAATTTTCATCCATATAAGATAAGGTAACTGTCTCAGCCCTGGTTACATCTTCTCTAATTTTAGGAATACTTAAACAACCTTCGTTGTATACCCATTCCGTACCTCCTGTTTCAATTACCTTGGCATTAATGAATACCTTTTTAATTCCCGGTGCATCTGGGTATACTTCATCCTCCTGCTCTCTGTTAGTAAAAATTTGAGCGCTATCCATTACAAAAAGGCGAATATTTTTATTAATCTGTGGCGCAGCCAAGCCTACCCCATTGCTTTCATACATGGTTTCCCACATGTCTTCAATTAATAAAGCCAAGCCAGGATAGTCTGCCTCAATAGCAGGACTCATTTTTCTTAATATAGCTGCACCATAGGCAACAATTGGTAAAATCATACACGCAACATTATAAAATATAAAATGGGGATATTGGCTGCAAAGTTATCAATAAAAGATGGCTTTACGAACGGTTACTCAGATATTCCTGCAATAACATGGTAGCAGCCACTCTATCAATGGTTTTTTTGTCTCTTCTATCGTTTTTCTTCATGCCCATTTCTACCATCGCCCTAACGGCATTTTTTGAACTATAACGCTCATCTACTGTTTGAATGGGTATTTGGGGGAATTTCTTTCCTAAATCAATAATAGCTTTTTGCACCAGCGGAGTAGCATCGGTGGGTGTATTATCTAAATTAAGAGGCTCTCCTATTAAAATAAGTTCTACGGGTTCTTTTGAAAAATAATCGGCTAAAAAAGTAAATAAATTTTTTGTATCCACGGTGGTGAGTGCCGTTGCAATAATTTGCAAAGGATCGGTTACTGCTAAGCCGCATCTTTTTCCACCGTAATCAATACAAATTATTCTAGCCAAGGTTATTTAATTAAAATGAAAAAATATTGCTGCAATCACAAAAATACTAAATACAATACTGGCAATTCCATTGGCAGTCATAAAGGCAATATTTACTTTACTTAAGTCAGTAGGCTTCACAATACTGTTTTGATATAAAAGCATTCCCACAAAAACAAGTAGCCCTATTAAATATATCCAATGAAAGCCCCCAATAAAATAAGCTACTATCACAAAACTTGCAGAATATACATGTAAAACTCTTGCAATACTTAAGGCTTTGTTCAAACCCCAATAACTTGGAATAGAATACAGCAATTGTGATTTATCAAAATCTGCATCCTGTAATGAATAAATGATATCAAACCCACTTACCCAAAAAATAATAGCAAAAGAAAAAAGTAATGGAAGTATATTAAATACTCCTGTCACCGCTAAGTAAGCGCCAATAGGCGCTAAGGAAAGCCCAATGCCCAAAACCAAATGACATAAATACGTAAAACGTTTTGTATAACTATAAAATAAAATCACAAATAAGGCCACAGGTGAAAGGTAAAAGCAAATTGGGTTAATAAAATAAGTTGCAATAATAAAAATTAATGCATTCACCACCACGAAACCCAAAGCTTTTTTTGCTTGAATGACCCCTGCAGGAATTTCACGAATAGCAGTCCTTGGATTCAGCTGGTCGAAATGACGATCTAAATAACGATTAAAGCCCATGGCAGCTGACCTAGCTGTGATCATGCATAGTAGCACCAAGAAAAAAAGAATGATTACCTCGCTGGTCTGTAATTCTATATTATTATTTTTCAAAGCAGCAATGCCTAGTACAAAACCAATCAATGCAAATGGCATTGCAAAAATGGTATGTGAAAATTTCACCAAGCTCAAATAATTCTTAACTACCGACATACTTTAATTCT
Organism: Chitinophagaceae bacterium; assembly: GCA_013205585.1. Lineage (GTDB taxonomy): Bacteria > Bacteroidota > Bacteroidia > Chitinophagales > Chitinophagaceae > Sediminibacterium. The sequence continues at coordinate 3,170 of JABMML010000208.1, forward strand.
ATTAATTATAATTTACGCTTCTATCTAAACCTATCCTATTTCTAAAAATATCTATCTCACCATCTCCCATAAAACAATAGCGGCGGCTACTGAAATATTTAAAGAATGCTTCATGCCATATTGTGGAATTTCTACCGCCCCATCACAAATTGCCAAAACTTCTTCACTCACTCCTTCCACTTCATTTCCAAAAACAAAGGCTACTGCTTTATTTGATTCATTATTAGCATCAGCATTGGATGCATTACTTAAATAAGTTTTGAAATTTTCCAAAGATATACTTTCCTTTGTTTGCTCAATGGCAAATACTTTATAGCCTTGCTCTTTTAAAGCCAACACTGCATCCTTGGTATTTTCATAATACAACCAATCCACCGACTCAGTGGCGCCTAAGGCTGTTTTTTGAATATCTCTGTGAGGAGGCTGCGGCGTAAAACCACACAAACAAATACCCGCAATTAAAAAAGCATCTGAGGTTCTAAATACAGAACCCACATTGTGCATGCTACGGATATTATCCATCACCACCACCAGGGGCTTTTTGTCGGCCAACTTAAAGTCGGCCACCGACTTTCGTCCCAACTCGTCCATGGTTAGTTTGCGCATATGCAAAAGTAGGCTTTTTATGAAAAATTATGTAGGTTTGTCCACCATGTCAAAATCAAGTGCCGATACGCCACTAATGCAACAACACCGGGCTATTAAGCAAAAATATCCCGATGCCATTTTGCTATTTCGCGTGGGCGATTTTTACGAGACATTTGGAGAAGATGCCATTGTTGCCTCCAAGGTTTTAGGCATTACCCTTACCAAAAGAAATAATGGTTCCGCTTCTTCTAGTGAACTAGCAGGTTTTCCGCACCATTCCTTAGATACTTATTTACATAAATTAGTGAAAGCGGGACATAGAGTGGCTATTTGTGATCAATTGGAAGATCCAAAAAATGTAAAAGGAATTGTGAAAAGAGGTGTAACCGATATGCTTACGCCTGGCATTGCCACCAACGATAAATTATTAGAACATAAAAACAATAATTTCTTAGCCGCCATTTATGTAGAAAATGAAAAAGGAGGGATTGCATTTTTAGACATTACGACCGGAGAATTTTTAATAGCAGAAGGCAGCACCGATTATTTAGATAAATTATTACAAAGTTTACAACCCGCAGAAATTCTACACCCTAAAAATTATCAAGCAGCCTTTAAAGAAAGTTTTGGTAATGGATTTTATACCTATGGTTTAGATGCTTGGATATTCGATGAAGCCTTTGCCACTGAACAATTATTAAAGCAATTTCAAACAAGTACTTTAAAAGGCTTTGGTATTGTTGAGCAAAAATTAGGTATTATGGCTGCAGGTGCTATACTGCATTATTTAAAAGAAACCGAGCATCCACACCTTCAACATATACATACCATTAAAAGTATTGTGCGTGAAGAAATATTGTGGATGGATAAATTTACTATTCGCAATTTAGAATTAATAGGCAATGGCGCCGATAGAAAAGGGTTGCTTGAAATTATGGACGCCACCAAGAGCCCCATGGGTGCAAGGTTATTAAAAAGGTGGTTGGTGTTTCCATTACAATCCATTACGCAAATTAATAAGCGCTTAGAGGCAGTGGCCAATTTATTAGCTGACAGTAATAGCGCTAATGAATTAGGAGCCCTAATAGAATCCTGCGGCGACTTAGAAAGGCTTGCTAGTAAGTTATCGACAAGAAAAATACAACCTCGTGAATTAATACAGTTAGCAAAATCATTAGAGGCGGCTACTACTATTAAAGAATTATTATCAAGCAATACCAATAGTTATTTAGAAGAAATTGCCAATGCTATTTCGGTTTGTTCTAAAACCAAGGCTACTATATTGAATACCCTTCAAGAACAACCCCCTGCCACCACAATTAAAGGAGGCTTTATTAAAGAAGGCGTTTCATCTGCTTTAGATGAACTTAGAAATATATCCAGTGGAGGCAAAGACTTTTTAACACAAATACAAAACAAAGAAGCAGAAATTACGGGTATCTCTTCTTTAAAAATTGGATACAATAATGTGTATGGTTATTATTTAGAAGTTACCCATGTACATAAGAACAAAGTACCCGCCGAGTGGATACGCAAACAAACTTTAACTACTGCAGAAAGGTATATCACCCCTGAATTAAAAATTTACGAAGAAAAAATATTAGGCGCCGAGGATAAAATTTTAAGCCTTGAACAAGAAATGTATCAAGACTTATTAGACCAAGTGTTTACAGAAATGGGCGCCATTCAAAACAATGGACAATTAATAGGAACATTGGATTGCTTATTATGCTTTGCGCAAATTGCCAAAGAAAATAAATATTGCAAACCTAGTTTAACAGAAGATGCTATTTTAAATATAACTGCAGGAAGGCACCCAGTTATTGAAAAAACTTTAGCTATTGACCAAGACTATATTCCCAACGATGTAATCTTAGACCCAGCCACCCAACAAATTATTATTTTAACAGGCCCTAATATGAGTGGTAAAAGTGCAGTGCTAAGGCAAACTGCCTTAATTACCCTTATGGCGCATATGGGATCTTATGTACCTGCACAGGCTGCTTCTATTCCACTTACCGATAAAATATTTACACGCGTGGGCGCCAATGATAATTTAAATGCA
>JABMML010000209.1 GCA_013205585.1 Chitinophagaceae bacterium
ATTTGCTTGCACCTGCACTTTTTAAGATTACATCAAAAGCTGTTTTTTCAGCTACTGCTTCAGCACCACCACCACCTGCTACTGCTACTGCTGCAGCTGCTGCTGGTTCGATACCGTAATCTGCTTTTAATACATCTGCTAACTCTTGAACTTCTTTCACTGTTAAGCCTACTAATTGTTCGGCTATTTTTTTTACGTCTGCCATGTTGTTTCAATTTTTTCCGCTTTCAAAGCAAATGCTCCAGCGGAAGGTTTAAAAAAATTATTATAACAATATAAAAACAGAAACTCATTCGAGTCTTCTGTGATTAAAATTTTTGGGGAAGCTTAGGCTTCCGGAGTTGCTTCAGCTTCAGCTGCTGGCGCTTCTGGAGCCGCCGCTGCTTCAACTGCTGCTGGAGCCGCGTCAACTTTTACTCCTGCATCAGTTGCATTCGCAACTTCTTCTGCTACTGCTACTTCTACCGCTGCCGCTTGGGCAGTTTCGCCTGCCACTTCGATGGCAGCCGCTACTACTTCAGTTTCAGATTTAGTAGAACCATTCTCGGCATGATTTAACAATGCAGCAATAACGCGCTTAGCAGGAGATTGTAACAATCCGATTACCTCACCAATCAATTCATTCTTCGTCTTGATTTTAGTTAAGGCATCTAAAGAGTTGTCACCTAGGAAAATATCTCCGTTGATGAAGGCTGCTTTTAAAGTAGGTCTATCACCTGTATTTGCTTTTCTAAAAGCACTAATAATTACAGCTGGATCTTTTGGATTTTCTGCAAACATCAATGCTGTTACTTTGTTTAAACTATCAAATACACCTGCATACTTCTCGCTGTCCAAACTTTCTAATGCTTTACGAATCAAAGTGTTTTTAGCCACTTTAACTTCTACTTGCTTATTAAAACAAGTACGACGTAAATTAGAAATTTGTTCTACGCTCAAAGATTCTGTATCTGTGATATAGAAGTTATTATATTGAGTGAACTTTTCTTTTAAAAGTTCAATTACTTCATTTTTTTGATCTTTGGTCATAACTAATTTTATTTTGTTACCCGGGTCATTTCCTTTCGGATCACCAGGATTAGTTCATTAATGATTTTGTTTCCAACGAAATGCCTGGACTCATTGAAGAGGCCATGCTTACTCCTTTCAAATAAATACCTTTTGAAGAAGAAGGTTTCAATTTGATGATTGCATTTAATAACTCAGAACTATTTTCTGCAATTTTATCTGCAGAAAAAGATACACGACCTATTGATGCATGCACGATACCTGCTTTGTCAACTTTGAAAGCGATCTTACCGCCTTTTACTTCGTTCACTGCAGCAGCTACATCGTTTGTAACCGTTCCTGTTTTTGGATTCGGCATTAAGTTACGAGGTCCTAGCACCTTACCTAATTTACCAATCTTTGGCATAACTGAAGGTGTAGCGATGATTACATCTACATCTACCCAACCGCCTTCAATTTTTGTTACAAACTCATCTAATCCAACATAATCAGCACCGGCTTCACGCGCAGCAGCTTCTTTATCTGGAGTACATAATACCAATACTTTTTTAGTACGACCTGTTCCATGAGGAAGAGATACTGTTCCGCGCACTTGTTGATCGGCTTTTTTAGGATCTACTCCTAAACGAATGTGTAAATCAACAGAGCTATCGAATTTTGTACAATTAATTTCTTTTACAAGTGTAGAAGCATCTTTAAGGGAATAAAATTTATTTTTATCCACCTTCGCTACCGCAACTTTTCTTTTTTTAGTCAATGACATTGTTCATTAATATTTGTGGTGAATAAAATTTAGTTTTCCCAAGGTGCTTTACCGTCAACAGTAATACCCATTGAACGAGCAGTTCCAGCAACCATACTCATTGCAGCATTTAAAGTGAAGGCATTTAAGTCCTCCATTTTATCCTTTGCAATAACTTCAACCTGTGCCCAAGTGACTTTACCCACTTTATCACGGTTACTTTCTTTAGAACCTTTTTGAATTTTTGCAGCTTCCATTAATTGAACAGGAGCTGGTGCAGTTTTGATAACAAAGTCAAATGATTTGTCGGTATACACTGTAATTAATACAGGAACGACTTTTCCTTGCTTGTCTTGAGTTCTTGCATTGAATTGCTTACAGAACTCCATAATGTTTACCCCTTTAGAACCTAGGGCTGGACCTACTGGAGGTGCTGGATTGGCTTGACCGCCTTTAACCTGCAGCTTCACATAGCCAGAGATTTCTTTTGCCATTTTTTATGTTTTTTTTGGTTAAGCGTACCTACATTATGAAGATACTCCCAAATACCCACAGTTCGAAAACTGTAAATTGGAGGGCGAAAGTACGAGAATTTTGGCATTTGACCAAAAAAAATCCCTCCCCGATTGCTCGAGAAGGGACTTTTTTTACCTTTTTCCTTCTAACTCAGTTTTTCTACCTGCATGAAACTTAATTCCACTGGAGTAGATCGACCGAATATTTTTACGGTCACTTTCAATTTCTTCTTTTCTTCATTCACCTCTTCTATGACACCATTGAAGTCATTGAAAGGTCCCTCAATTATTTTAACTGTTTCACCCAAAATGAATGGCTCGCTGATAGAACCACCTAAGTCGTTCATCTCATCTACCTTACCTAACATTTTATTTACTTCAGATTTTCTTAAACAGATAATATTTCCTTTTGACCCTTTACCATCGGTCAAAAAATGCATTACATTACTAACATTACTTATAGACATTACGATATCATCCGGTAAACGCCCACCGTTATTGGTATCTACTACTTCCATCATTACATAACCGGGAAAATAGTTTTTTTCGCGCATTACTTTTTTACCGTTTTGTACCTTATACACTTTCTCCATTGGTAAAAAAACTTGCTTAATAATATTAGTCCAATTATTTCTAACAATATCTTTGTCTAGGTATTCTTTAATCTTTTTTTCTTTACCACTTACTACACGCAACACATACCACTTTGTCTCTAAAGCAGCAGCCACAGGTGTTGTAGCGGTTTCAACCGTATTTAAAACTTCTGTTTCCATCTTACTTAAATAATGAGTATATCAACTTTAATAATTGGTTGCTTGAAAAATCCATCACCCAAACTATAGCAGTAATGATAATGGTTGCTACCAAAACAATCACTGTGCTTTGTTGTAAATTAGCCCATGTAGGCCAAGTCACTTTCTCTTGCAACTCAATGTAGCTTTCCTTAAAATAATTAGCAATCTTGTTCATTCTTTTCTTTTTTGTTAATCCAATTTTGGTTAAATATAGCATTTCTGCTATAAATACTAGCACGGGCACTAGGATTCGAACCCAGATCAAAGGTTTTGGAGACCCGTATGCTACCGTTGCACTATGCCCGTATGAACCAAAAGTCTCTGGTCCTAGCTTGCGCTAAAGCCAAAGACTTTCAGTTATTATGTTGAGTTAAATTACTTAATAATCTCAGTAACTTGACCAGCTCCTACAGTTCTACCACCCTCACGGATTGCGAATTTAAGACCTTTTTCCATGGCGATAGGTTGGATCAACTTTACAG
>JABMML010000210.1 GCA_013205585.1 Chitinophagaceae bacterium
GATAAGTATCGAAGATAAAGACGGTAAAGTAACTATCAAGCAAAAGGAAGAGCATGTAACAGTAAGCTCGGTGCCTGCAACTTATGCCGCAGCTCCAGTAGCCGCGCCAGCTCCTTCTGCAGGTGCTCCTGCCGCGCCAGCTGCCCCAGTAGCCACTAATTTATTGACCATTAAAAGCCCAATGATTGGAACTTTTTATCGTAGAGCGTCTCCTGATAAACCATTAATGGCCGAGGAAGGAACAGCAGTTGCTGTAGGTAAAGTGGTTTGCATTATTGAAGCGATGAAACTTTTCAATGAGATTGAAAGTGAAGTCAAAGGAACCATTGTGAAAATTTTGGTAGATGATGCCAGCCCAGTGGAGTATGACCAACCTTTATTCTTGGTTCAACCAGAATAAACCTCACCCATTTTCAAATTTTAATTCAGAAAAATGTTCAAAAAGATTTTGATAGCCAATCGTGGCGAAATTGCTTTACGTATTATTAGAACCTGCAGAGAAATGGGCATTAAAACAGTGGCCGTTTATTCAACAGCAGATAAAGATAGTTTGCATGTAAAATTTGCAGACGAAGCGGTTTGTATTGGTGGTCCAAAGAGTATAGAATCCTATTTAAATATTCCACATATTATGGCGGCCTGTGAAATTACCAATGCCGATGCAGTGCATCCTGGTTATGGTTTTTTAGCAGAGAATTCAAAGTTTGCACAAATATGTGCCGACCATGGTATTAAATTTATTGGGCCAACACCCGATATGATTAATAGCATGGGTGATAAAATCACTGCCAAAGATACCATGATTAAAGCAGGTGTTCCTGTGGTACCAGGTGGAGAAGGTTTGTTAGAAGATGTGAGTGCAGCCAAAAAATTAGCTAAAGAAATTGGATACCCTGTTATTATCAAAGCCACTGCAGGTGGTGGGGGTAAAGGTATGCGCGTGGTATGGAATGAAGGAGAAATTGAAAAAGCATATGATGCGGCTAAAATGGAAGCAGGTGCAAGTTTTAAAAATGATGGTTTGTACATGGAGAAATTTGTGGAAGAACCAAGACATATAGAAATTCAAGTTGCAGGAGACCAATATGGAAATGTTTGTCATTTAAGTGAGCGTGATTGTTCTATTCAAAGAAGACATCAGAAATTAGTAGAAGAATCTCCTTCCCCTTTTATGACTCCAGATTTACGTCAACGTATGGGTGAGGCGGCTATTAAAGCAGCAAGCGCTATTAATTACGAGAGTGTAGGTACGGTAGAATTTTTAGTAGATAAGAATCGTAATTTTTATTTCATGGAAATGAATACGCGTATTCAAGTGGAGCACTGCGTTACGGAAGAAGTAGTTAGCTATGATTTAATTAAAGAGCAAATAAAAATTGCTGCAGGCGAAAAAATATCAGGTCGCAATTATGAACCACAATTGCACGCCATTGAATGTCGTATCAACGCCGAAGATCCTTACAACGATTTCAGACCCTCTCCAGGAAAAATAACAGTACTCCATACTCCAGGCGGTCATGGTGTTCGTGTCGATAGTCATGTTTATGCTGGTTATGTGATACCTCCTTACTACGATTCTATGATTGGTAAATTAATCACCGTGGCGCAAACCCGTGAAGAAGCTATCAATACTATGTATCGTGCTTTAAGCGAGTATGTAATTGAAGGTGTGCATACAACTATTCCATTCCATTTACAATTAATGCAAAACGAAGACTTTAGAAAAGGAAACTTTACGACTAAATTCCTTGAAACTTTTACAATGAAGTAATTTTTTCATCGCTTTTTTTATAAATATAAAAGCTTGAAAAAATTCTCTAATTAATACCATATTTTAGCCCCTTTTCTTCGAAAATTAAGGGCCTAAAATATTTTCTCTAATGATTTTTAAAAAGGCCCCGATCTATTCGGGGCCTTTTTTTCATCGCTTTTTTTATAAATATAAAAGCTTGAAAAAATTCTCTAATGAAAATAAAAATAGGACCCCATGAAGGAGTCCTATTTTTATTTGGAGGAATCATTTATAGAAATGCTAAATACAATTTTGAGCGAGCTTTCGAGCACCTGGCAGAGCGAGTGAGAAATTAGTATTGCAGCATTTCGTTAAAAGAAATTCATCAATAAAAAAAGGCTCCGATAAATCGGAGCCTTTTGTATTCTATCACTTTGGGGTTTCACTTAATTTTTTCATCGCTTTTTTTAACGTAAGAACAATAATTCTCTATACTTGGGCAAGGTCCATAATTCATCATCTACCAACTGCTCTAATTTATCAACATGGTAGCGGATCTTATCAAAGTATTGTGCTTTTACTTTAGCCTCGTATTCAATGGCTTTCTCTCTAGAGTTGACAATATTGTTGGCAATTTTACGTGCTTCCACCATCGCATCTACGTTATCATATACTTGTTGAATATGTGTACTTACATCTTTTAATAAAGCCAACTGACCTTTGTATAATTTTTCTGGCAAGGCAGCTTCACGCAGTAGGCTTACATTTTTCAATAACTCATTTTGATATTTAAGCGCCGAAGGAATAATATGGTTAGTGGCTAAGTCACCCATAATACGCGCTTCAATTTGTACTTTTTTAATATACTTCTCTAATTCAATTTCATAACGCGCTTCCAATTCACTGTGCGAATAAATATTATTTTCTTTAAATAATTTCTTTGCTTTCTCCGTCACCATGGCGTCTAATGCAATAGGCGTTGTCTTTAAATTAGGTAAGCCTCTTTTCTCTGCTTCTTTATGCCACTCTTCGCTATAACCATCGCCTTCAAATAAAATCTTTTTACTAGAGACAATGTATTTTTGAATTACTTGCATGATAGCAATTTCTTTTTTATCGCCTTTCTCAATTAATGCATCTACTTCTGCTGCAAATTTGTTTAAAGTATCTGCCACAATAGTATTTAAAATAGTCATTGGGTGACCACAGTTTGCAGTAGAACCTACCGCGCGGAATTCAAATTTGTTGCCTGTGAATGCAAATGGAGAAGTACGGTTACGATCGGTATTGTCTAATAATAATTCAGGAATGCTACGGTGTAAATCTAATTTTAAGATGGCTTCATCTTGCTCGTCAAACTTAGTACCCACGCGGCTTTCCACATCGTTCAATACTTTGGTTAAGTATTCACCTATGAATACAGAAATAATTGCAGGAGGTGCTTCGTTGGCGCCTAATCTAAAATCATTAGAAGCTGAAGCAATAGAGGCTCTTAAGATATCGGCATAATCATGCACGGCTTTAATGGTATTAACAAAGAAAGTTAAGAACATTAAATTGGTCTTAGGTGTTTTACCCGGTGCTAATAAATTTACGCCAGTGTCAGTTGCTAAACTCCAGTTATTATGTTTACCACTTCCGTTAATACCAGCAAATGGTTTTTCATGAAGCAATACGACTAAATGATGTCTTTTAGCTACACGACTCATTACATCCATTAATAAAATATTATGGTCAACCGCAATATTTACTTCTTCAAAAATAGGAGCACACTCAAATTGAGCAGGTGCTACTTCATTATGTCTTGTTCTTAAAGGAATACCTAATTTGTATGATTCATTTTCATAGTCACGCATGAAGGCGTAGACTCTTTCTGGAATAGATCCAAAATAATGATCTTCTAATTGTTGTCCTTTTGCAGGTGTGAAACCAAATACGGTTCTGCCACATTGTAATAAATCTGGTCTTGCATTCACCAAGGCCTCGTCAATCACAAAATATTCTTGCTCCCAACCTAATGTTGGAATTACTTTATTGATGTTCTTATCAAAATAATTACAAACAGTCACAGAAGCTTTATTCA
>JABMML010000211.1 GCA_013205585.1 Chitinophagaceae bacterium
AAAATGAAAATACATTTGAAATCGATTCTTACTTTATTGAAAAAAGATATGTTGCTAGAGTTTAGACAGCAGTATACTTTTTTTGGTATCTTATTATACATAGCCTCCACTACTTTTGTGATTTACTTAACCATGGGCCAGCCAGATGATGAAGTATGGAATGGCTTGTTCTGGATTACCCTTTTATTTATTTGTATTAATACCGTTGCTAGAAGTTTTTTACAAGAAGGCAGAGGACGCATGCTTTACTTTTATACCATTGCAAGCCCTATTCATTTTATCTTTTCTAAATTAATTTACAATAGCTTACTGATGTGCTTTATGAGTGGATTAAGTTTGCTATTATTTACTTTATTATTAGGCAACCCTCTAGAACATAGCTTACTTTTTTTTGGCTTGAGTTGTTTAGGGGGTATTAGCCTTAGTCTGGTATTTAGTTTTCTAGCAGCCATTGCTTCTAAAGCACAGCAACCCTCTGCTATTATGGCTATCCTTGGTTTTCCTTTAATTATTCCGCAGCTAATACTTCTCATGAAAATTGCCAATATTGCTTTTGCCGATATAGTGCAAAATGGACTACCCGAATTAGTAGGTTTATTATGTGGCTTTGATATTATGATTATAGCACTCTCCTATATCCTTTTCCCTTTTTTATGGAAGGAATAAATGACGTGTTAAAATTTATAATTTTAACACGATAGTGGAGATTAAAAAAATCAAATATAGAAGCAAATAAAAATAAAATATATTTTAATAATTTTATTTTTATGCGGCTTAGAACTGCAGGTGACGAACGGTTTGTCCGTTATTAATGAGTTGTTTTAAAGATTCAATCCCAATAGTTAAATGCCTTTCCACAAATTGCGCAGTCACTTTTGAATCGCTGGCTTCTGTTTTCACGCCTTCTGGAACCATCGGGGAATCGCTTACTAATAATAAAGCACCGGTAGGTATTTTATTATAAAAGCCAACTGTAAAAATAGTAGCTGTTTCCATATCAATGGCGTAAGCTCTAATATCGGTTAAATATTCTTTGAATTTTTCATCGTGTTCCCATACTCTTCTATTCGTAGTATATACAGTACCCGTCCAATAATCTACACCGTTATCGCGAATGGTTGTAGAAATTGCTTTTTGTAATGCGAAGGCAGGAAGTGCTGGCACTTCTGGTGGAAAATAATCGTTGGATGTACCCTCTCCTCTTATAGCTGCAATAGGTAATATTAAGTCGCCTATTTTATTTCTCTTTTTTAATCCTCCGCATTTACCTAAAAATAAAACCGCCTCTGGTTGAATGGCCGTTAATAAATCCATTATAGTGGCAGCACCAGGGCTACCCATTCCGAAGTTAATAATGGTAATACCGTCGGCTGTTGCGCACTGCATAGGGCGGTCCTTACCAATTACTTCCACCTTATGCATTTCAGCAAACATGTTCACATAATTGCTAAAGTTGGTAAGTAGTATAAAACGACCTAATTGGTCTAAGCTAGCGCCCGTATACCTTGGTAACCAATTCTCTACGATTTCTTCTTTTGTTTTCATACTATCAAATTTTAAGGTTTCTACTACTTATCTTTGGGCGAAGTATTATATAAAAATACGAATTTTAATTTAAATGATAGATCTACAGTATCCTAACTACCCTTTCAAAATAAAAGCCCTCAATGGGAAGGATCAAATATTTGACCCCTTTAGAAAAACTTGGGTGGTACTAACACCTGAAGAATGGGTAAGACAAAACCTATTACAATACCTGGTTCAAAACTTACATTATCCTTCCAGTTTAATAGCAGTAGAAAAAGAAATTAAATTGGGAGAACTATCGAAACGCTTTGATATAGTGGTGTATAAAAATGAACAAGCTTGGATGATTATTGAATGTAAAGAAGTAAAAGTTGCATTAAATGAAAAAACAATGGAGCAAATTTTACAATACCAACAAGTATTAACGGCGCAGTATTTATTTATTAGCAATGGGCATGAAACACTGGGTGCTGAAATAGAATCGGGGAAACTGCAGGCTTTGCAAAATTTCCCCGAATACTTATAAAATATTTTTTATACTAAAATCTTCAACCTACTAAGGGAAGATACCTAATTCAGCATAAGAAGTGCCTACTTTATTAATGGCACATACATAGGCTGCAGTGCGCATATCTGGAATAGAAGGATTCGCTTTCCAAATATCCATAATTTCTCTAGTTGCGTTAATCATGGTTTCTTCTAAACCACTATGTACTAAATCAATTTCATCAGGACCATGCGCAATAATTTCCTTTTCAGATTCTGATACTTTTTTACCCGTCAATTCTTCTATTTGATTTAGAATATTAATGTTTGCATTTTCTGTAAATCTTTTTTCTAAACGGCCATATCTTACATGACTTAAATTTTTCAACCACTCAAAATAGGATACTGTTACCCCACCCGCATTTAAATACATGTCAGGAATTACTAGTACGCCTCTAGTTGCTAATATTTCATCGGCTTCAGGCGTTAATGGACCATTCGCCGCTTCACCAATAATTTTTGCTTTTATATTAGGTGCATTGTTTTTATCAATCACATTCTCTAAAGCAGCAGGAATTAAAATATCACATTGCATTTCTAATGCCGCTGCACTTTTTTCAATATTCTTGGCACCAGGAAAATTTAAAATACTACCTGTTTTTTTACGGTGTTGAAATACTTCTTCTTCATTTAAACCTGCTTCATTATAAATAGCACCTTCAAATTCTGCAATAGCCACTACAATAGCGCCATGTTCTCTAAAAAATTTAGCAGAATAATATCCCACATTTCCTAACCCTTGTACTATTACTTTTTTATTTTCAATACCTACAGATAAACCTTGTTTTTTCATTACCTCTTCCATTAAACATACTTCTCTCACTCCAAAAAATACACCTAATCCAGTGGCTTCTTTTCTTCCTCTCACGCCCCCTAATGAAAGAGGCTTGCCAGTTACACAACCGGCTGCATCAATTTCTCCTGGCTTTAAAGACTGATAAGTATCTACTATCCAAGCCATTTCTCTTTCGCCTGTTCCATAATCTGGTGCTGGTACATCAATACCTGGGCCTATAAAATTTTTCTTTACTAATTCAGAAGTATATCTTCTTGTAATTTTTTCTAGCTCATAAGTGCTTAAATTTCTTGGACTAATTTTGATACCACCCTTAGCACCACCAAAAGGCACATTCACAATAGCACATTTGTAAGTCATTAAGGCTGCTAGAGCCATTACCTCATCTTGATTCACTGCCATACTAAAACGAATCCCTCCTTTACAAGGCGACTTATGTTGTGAATGTTGTACACGATAGGCTTCAATTACTTCAATATGCCCATCATCCATTTTAACGGGGAAGCGCATACTGTAAATACTATTACAAGCTTTAATTTGTTCTAATATTCCTTGTTCCCAGCTTGTAAACTTGGAAGCTTTATCAAAACTTCTTTCAACACTTTGAAAGAAACTATACTCTTTATTTTCAGACATAAAAATGATTTTAATTTTTCGAATTAATTTTTAGCATTAATCTTTTGGTTTAATCTTTAGCGTTATTTTCCAATGCTGCAATTTTTTTGTCAATAGTAGCTACATATATAAATAGCCCTACTAATATAATAGTCACCACTGACAGAACTATATAAATTTTACCTTGCTGAACCATGATGCTGCTATTCTCAACGACCTTGGTTTGTAATAATTGAAACATATATTTTTATTTATACTTGATTGAATTTTTTTTATTAAATAGACTTGCACTACTACAAGAGCCCTTCTTTTTTTAATTTTAATAATTGTACTCGAATATGCAATGTACTTATCCATACGCCTAACAAAGTCCATCCAATAACTGCAGGATAAAACACAGTGCGCATATTAGCCGACATATCTTTTCCATTCAGACCCGGATTACCATCACTACCCTGTCCTCCAGGATGCAATGATTCAGTGAGTCTTGGTAAAATCCAAAGTGTAGGAAATAACATAAAAAAAGAAAATATATTATACACAGCAGAAAGTCTTGCTCTTTTCTCTGTATCTATTAAACTACCTCTTAAAACAAAATAGGCGAAATAAATAAGTAAGGCAATGGCTGCTCCGTTTTGTTTTGGATCGCCCACCCAAGGACTACCCCATTGATAGTTGGCCCAAAAAGCGCCAGTAATAATTCCTAAAACCCCAAATAATAAGCCAACAGATGCAAATGCCATTGAATAAATATCGTGCACTGGACTCGCAGCTCGTAAATACTTTATCGCATATATTAGAGATACAAATAATAGTATCATCATTCCAAACCACATGGGTACATGAAAAAAGAAATTACGAATAGACTCTTGCAAACGGTCGTCAAGCTTGGGCACTTTTACTAAAAAGCCATAAGTACAGGTATAAAGTAAAAGGATAATAGAT
>JABMML010000212.1 GCA_013205585.1 Chitinophagaceae bacterium
CAGGGGCTGGTGCAGCAGGCGCAGCTTTTGGAGCAGGGCTGTCTACCACCACTACTTCGTATTTATTGAATTCCAATAAAGTTTTTAAAAACTGTACACGCTCGGGACTTGCATTTTTTTCTACAATGGCACATTTGCTTGTACCTAAGTCTTCAAATTCGTGGTTCTTATTAATAGCCATAATATTTTATTTAAATACCAATACTTAATGAGTAAATATAATCGTATACTAAACTTGCTAAACCTGTAATAATAATACCTGCCATACATATATACATGGCCAATTTAGTAATACCCGGTACGTTTAATTTTTGAATAGGTGCTTCGTTCTCATCCATGAACATAGCTTTTACCACTTTTAAGTAGTAGTAAAAGGAAACCACCATATTTAATGCGGCAAAAATAATTAAGCCGTAATTGTCTTTAGCGGCACCTGCCATCATTAAAAATAATTTTCCAAAAAAGCCAGCTGTAGGAGGAACCCCTGCTAATGAAAATAAAGCAATGGTTAATACCCAAGATAAAAACGGATTAGTTTTATAAAAGCCTTTAAAATCTGAAATATTTTCTTTACCAGCTAAAGCGCTTACCACTGATACTACACCGAAGGCAGCTAGGTTAGAAAATACATAAATTAATACAAAGTAGACCAGTGAGGCAGAACCCGCTTGAGAACTACCTGAAATACCAATTAATATAAAACCTACTTGCGCAATAGAAGAAAAAGCAAGGAAACGTTTAAAATTGTCTTGTCTTAAGGCAAATAAATTACCAATTAAAATAGTGGTAATAGATAAAACTACTAGAACACCATACCAAACAGTGGCAATGGGTGTAAACACTTTATATAAAATAGAGGTGAAAGTGAATAGCACAGCCGCTTTAGAGACTACCGATAAAAATGCAGTAACTGCTACCGGAGAACCTTCGTATACATCGGCTGTCCATAGGTGAAAAGGAACCGCTGATATTTTAAAGGCAAAACCAGACACTAATAATATAAAGGCAAACAATTGCATAGGGTTATTACTAATATATGCCGTTAAGACATCAAAGCTAAGTGTACCCGTTGTGCCATATAAAAAGGAAATACCCATTAATAAGATACCGGAAGAAAAGGCAGAAGATAAAATTAATTTCATAGCCGCTTCAGAAGACTTTCTTTTAGCTAAATCAAAATTAGCTGAAGCAGCTAGTGGTATGGTAGACATTTCCAGTCCTAAATAAAACATTAATAAGTTACCGCTAGAAATCATAAAGAACATACCTAACAATGAAGTAAATAGTAATAAATAAAATTCGGCTAACTGCTTATGATTTTTTAACCAAGCATAAGACTGCATGGATATAAGAAGCATTGCTAGGTTTAGAATATTTTTCTCCAGTACAATAAAGGCATTGGTGGTGAACATGCCATTGAAAATACCGCCTTCACTCATGCCAAATATACCAGCAGCCAAGTTCACAACTAATAAAATATTAATAAGGTTTAAAATACTTTCGTTACTTCTCTCTTTACCAATTTTAATAAATAGTAAAATAAAAATAAGCAAGCTTAATAAAAGTTCCTGTCTTAGTAATATAAAAATGCTAGATGACATTAGGCTAAATTATTTAAGGGTAATGGCTTTATCAATGTTAATCATTAAAAAATCGGTGGAAGGCATAATTAATTGATTGATTAAAAATGGTGCTAACCCGATAATTAAAATTCCTATAATTAATAAACCTGCTGCTAATTTTTCATTCCAATTGGCATCGCTTAATAAGGCATGCTCATTGGAAATAGGGCCCATAATGGTTTTGCCTGTCGCACGTAATATATATACAGCAGTGACTACAATTGAAGCTGCAGATATAACAGTGGCTAATCGGTAGACACCATCTGGGTTTTGCCAAGAGCCCATAAATACAGTCATCTCGGCCACAAATCCGCTAAATCCTGGAAGTCCTAAAGAACATAAACCTGCAATCACAAATACGGTAGATATAAAAGGCATTACTTTCAATAAGCCGCCTAATTGTGCCACCATTCTGGTATGTGTTCTAGAATAAATCATTCCAATGGCTGCGAAAAATAGGGCAGTCATTAATCCGTGAGAAACCATTTGTATAACTGCACCATTGATGGAAGTTTTATTCAACATGCCAATACCTAAAATCACAAAGCCACAGTGACTAATAGAAGAATAAGCATTGATGTATTTTAAATCGGTTTGCATCATGGTGGCAAATGCCCCATAAATAATGGCAATAGTGGCTAATAAAATAATAATCCAAGAATAACTATGCGCTGCATCGGGCATTAAAGCCGCCATGCGTAAACAACCATAACCGCCCAATTTCATGGAAATACCTGCTAAAAACATAGAAGCTGCTGTAGGCGCCGAAGCATGACCATCGGGTACCCAAGTATGAAAAGGAAATAAGGCTGCAAATATGCCAAAACCTAAGAACAGAAAAGGGAAGAAGAATTTTTGAACACCTAATGAAATACCCATCTTGCCTATTTCTACCATATCAAATGTATGGGTGTTGTAATAGATACCCATTAAACCAACAAATACTAAGGCAGAACCTGCCATTAACATGAGTGCTAGTTTCATAGCACTATTTTCTTTTTTACCAGATCCCCAAATGCCTATTAATAAGAACTTAGGAATAACGGCTACTTCTAAAAAGAAAAATAAAGTGAATAAGTCTAAAGATATAAAGAAACCATAAGCACCCATACTTAATAGTACGAGTAAGAAAAAGTATTCCTTGCTTAGTTTTTCCATCGTCCAAGAAACCAATATGCCCGCCACTACAATAAGTGCCGTTAATAAAATCATGGCTAGTGCAATGCCATCTATGCCTATATGATAATTAATATTCAATGCTTTAAACCAAACGGTATTGGTTTCAAATAAATAAGTAGCGGTATTGCCTGCAGCTCTTTGATCCATATATGATTTCAACAACCAAGCAGCAGCGCCTAGTTGCGCTAAAGAGCCTGCAAGTCCAATAACTCTTATTTGTGCTAGTTGCTTACTCAATAATATGAGTAGGGCAGTTAGCAAGGGAAGTATGATTAACAATGATAAATTCATATAAATATTTTATTTCCAGATATAAATAAATAATACCGATAAGGCTATTACACCACCAAAGAAGAACAAGGCATAATTTTGAACCTTGCCCGATTGTAATGTTTTAATAGCTGCTGAAATTTTTGCAGTGGTGTTTGCTATTAACAAGATAAAACCGTCTACAATATTTTTATCGGCCCAAGCAATAGGTTGTCCTATGAGTGGGAAGACAATTTTTTTAGTGATAAACAAATACAATTCATCTACATAAAACTTTTTATAAGCAGCTCTGTAAAAGCCGCCAAAGAATGCCACTGCTTTATCTGATTTTGCATTTTGATTTTTATAAAAACTTGCAGAAAGCAAAATAGCTATTATAGATAAGCTTACAGGCGCAATTGAAAAGACCATATCAATATGGGTTTCTAAGGCAGCACCGTCGGAAGTAATAAATTGAGAGAAAGGAATGAAACCTACACCCACCGCACAAGCGGCTAAAATAATTAAAGGCAGTTTCATTGTCCAAGAACCTTCGCCATGGTCGTGTGCATCATTATTGCCAGCATTATGAGCGTGATCATGACTAGCACTGTGCGCTTTTGCAGCAGCATCCTTACTCCAGAATATATTAAAATATAAACGGAACATATAAAAACTAGTGAGTGCTGCTGTAAATAGTGCTACCCCAAAAATTAATTTATTCTCGTGGAAGGCAGCCGTTAAAATTTCTTCCTTACTAAAAAATCCTGCAAAAGGAGGAATACCTGCAATGGCCAAACAAGCAATTAAAAAAGCAATATGTGTAATGGGCATTAATTTTCTTAATCCTCCCATATCTTTCATTTCATTGCTATGCACCATATGAATTACAGCGCCTGCGCCTAAGAATAGTAAACTCTTAAAGAAGGCATGCGTAAATAAATGAAACATAGAAGCCATAAAGCCTAATCCGCTTTCTCCCCCATTTTTTGAAATACCTAAGGCAAACATCATATACCCAATTTGCGACATGGTAGAATAAGCGAGTACTCTTTTAATATCGGTTTGTGTACAAGCAATGATGGCTGCAAGTAGTGCTGAAAATGCACCTACATAGGTTACAATAGTTAAGGATGCTTCGTCCATAGAGAAAATGGGAAATAATCTTGCTACTAAATACACACCTGCTACTACCATGGTTGCTGCGTGAATTAAGGCAGAGACTGGCGTTGGGCCTTCCATGGCATCGGGTAACCAAATATGTAAAGGAAACATAGCCGACTTTCCTGCACCACCCATAAATATTAAAGTTAAGCCCCAAGTAAGCATACTTGCCCCTAAAAAGCTAGCACTGGTAATGCTTAAAAATTCAGGAGACTGAACTGATGTTAATTTTTGAATTAATAAACCAATATCTAAAGTACCTCCATAAAAACCCATAATCATAATGCCTATTAAAAATCCTAAATCGGCAAAGCGCGTTACAATGAAAGCTTTTTTAGAAGCAGCCACTGCAGAAGGTTTGTTGAAGTAGTAACCAATTAATAAAAAACTAGAGGCTCCCACTAATTCCCAGAACATATACACTTGAAATATATTTACCGATAAAATAAGCCCAAGCATGGAGAAAGTAAATAAAGACAAGAAAGCATAATAAGTAGCAAAGCGTTCTTCACCCTTCATATAACCTAAACTAAATACATGCACCATTAAAGAAACAGAAGTCACTACAATCAGCATCATGACAGAAATAGGATCAACTATTAAGCCCATATCAATAGAGACATTGGGGCTAAACTGCAACCAAGTATATTTTAAAGCAATTATTTTTTGGTAAATTCCATTTACTTTTCCATCTACAAAAAAGTATTGTTTAGCTGCTACAAAAGAAAGTATAGTGGAAGTAAGTAAAGAAGCGGTAGAGATAATACCTGCCGTTTTAGCAAAGTATTTGCGTCCAAATAAACCTAATATTACAAAACTAGCAAGCGGAAGTAAGGGAATCCAAAGTATATATAAGTAGTTTGACATAATTAAAATTTCATTTCTGTTGCATCGTCTACATCAATGGATTGATGACTGCGATACAAATTAATGATAATGGCAATGGCCACAGCCGCTTCTGCTGCTGCAATGGTGATAATAAATAAAGAAAAGAACAAGCCATCTAATTTATCAGGAAATAAATATTTATTAAAAGCCACAAAATTAATATTCACGCTATTGAGCATAAGTTCAATAGACATTAGCATGGTAATTAAGTTTCTTCTTGTAAACAAGCCATACATACCTATGAAAAATAGGGCAGTGCTTAGAAATAGAATATGGGTTAAGGGTACTTCGTTCATGGAATTAATCCTCTTTTTTATTTAGGTGAATAATACTTGCAGCAGTAGGCTTCATGGCAATAACAATACAACCTACCATGGCAGCTAATAATAACATACTTACTACTTCAAAAGGTAGGATAAAACCATAGGAGGTTGTGCTTAGCATTTGTATACCAATTTCGCTTACACTTGAATTAAAGGGCTGAGCCGATAAAGTATTGAATCCGTAATGATTGATTAAATTAAAAGTAAATGCAGTTCCTAGTATAGCGGCCAAGGCAGAAAAAATAATTTTAGGTGCGGCTGGCTTAGCCATTTTATTACCTGATTGTTGCGTTAAGAAAATGGAGAAGATAATTAAAACCACAATACCTCCAACGTAAACCACTATTTGAATGGCTGCAATAAATTCTACCTGCATCCAAAAATAAAGTGCTGCAATACCTACTAAAGAAAATAATAACCAAATGGCTGAACGAAATATTTTAAGTGAAGTTACGGCTAGTAATGCTGCCCCGAGTATGAGTGTAGCAATGGCGTAAAATAGGATGGCTGATGTATTCATTATTCTATTCCCTCCCTTATTTTAGATCCTGGTTGATTTAATACCTTGGTTAATTTTGTTCTATCAAAAACACTATGTTCGAAATTAGGCACCATTATAATGGCATCACTTGGGCAGGCTACGATGCATAAATTACACATGGTGCAAAGCTCTAATCTGTAAACTAAAGTGTCAATGGCTTTTTTCTTTTTACCATCTGCAGAAAATTCAAACTTAGTTACTACTTTAATAGTGCCATTCGGGCAGGCCAACTCACAAGCAGTACAACCTGTGCAGGTATGCTCATTGTTTGCATCATGTGGCATGACCACTTCTCCCTTAAACCTTTCTGATAATAGTAAGGTGGCACGGTTGTCGGGGTATTGTTCTGTAATAATTTCTTTAGGATGCGTAAAGTAATAACCTGTCTTACGCATTCCTTTTAACAAAGAACTTACGCCATTCACTACATCTGATATATACTCTTTCAAAAACATTTTCTAAATCATTTAAATTAAAAATGCCAACCTAATATAGCAATCACTGCTACTAATAAAAGGTTAAACAAGCTTATAGGTAATAAATATTTCCATTCTAAATTCAATAGTTGATCGACGCGTAGTCTTGGGAAGGTCCATCTAAACCACATAATTAAAAAGATAAGAAAAAATGTTTTTCCCATAAACCAAACCGAAGAAGGGATATAATCCATGATATGATTGAATGCTTCCCAGTTGCCAATATGTAGTGGCATCCATCCACCAAAAAATAAAGTAGCACCAATAGCACAAACAATAAATATATTAATATATTCTGCTAAGAAGAATAAGGCAAAACGCATACCTGAGTATTCGGTATGAAAACCAGCGGTTAATTCCGACTCTGCTTCTGCTAAGTCAAAAGGCGCACGATTGGTTTCGGCAGTAACAGCAATAATATATAATACAAAGGCAATCAGCGCTGGAATATGTCCTTTAAAAATCCACCAGCCGTTTTCTTGGGCTTTGACAATTTCAGATAGTTGTAAACTACCAGTTAATACCACTATGGTTAATACTGCAAAGCCTGCAGACAATTCATAACTTACTATTTGAGCGCCACTGCGCATCGCACCTAATAAAGAGTATTTATTATTACTTGCCCAGCCTGCCATTAAAATACCTATCACTGATAAAGAAGAAACCGCAGAAATATATAAGACTCCAATATTAATATCCCAGATTTGAAAATTCTTGGCAAAAGCAATGGGTGCTAATAATAACATACCCACCATCATAACCACAAAAGGCGCTAGGTTAAATAAAAGTTTATCTGCTTTGTCGGGCACCAAGCCTTCTTTCATAATTAATTTCAAAGTATCGGCCACTGTTTGAAACATACCTCCTGGTCCTACACGGTTGGGTCCTAAACGAATTTGAATTTGTGCAGCTACCTTTCTTTCCATAAGCACTAATACCAAACCGAGTAGGGCAAATAAACTAATTGATAGTAAAATAACAATGACACATTCCATTGCTAGTGCCATGGTGGGATTGAACTTCATAAATAACCAATCTTGAACACTGGTTGTAATTCCTTCTAAACTAAACATGCGTTACTGTTTTTATATAACAAACAATTCTAAGTATACCTTATTCAAATATTATTCTCTTTCAAACAATCTTACCTATCAATATCAGGTATCACTAAATCGAGTGTACCCATGCTCGCCATTAGATCTCCAATCATACCTCCTGCAGCAATATGATTTAGTACAGATAAATTGGAGAATCCTGGAGATCTAAATTTAATTCTGTGAGGAGTTGTGCCACCTTCACTTACTATATACACACCAAATTCACCTCTTGCTGTTTCTACTCTTGAATAAAATTCTCCTTTAGGTAGTTTTAATACATTTTTTGTTTTTGCTACAAAATCGCCTTCTGGAATATTATCAATGAGTTGTTCTATAATGCGAATAGACTGATTCATTTCTTTCACGCGCACTATATAACGCGCAAATGAATCACCCGCTGTTTCTATGACTTCATCAAATTCTACTTTATCATATACTTCGTAAGGATAAATTTTACGAATATCACAGCTAACACCGCTAGCGCGGGCCACTGGGCCAGTGCAACCGTAAGAAATGGCATCTTCTGCACTTAAAATACCTACTCCCTTAGTTCTACTTTGAAAAATAATATTGTTGGTTACTAAATCTTCGTACTCTGTTACTTTAGATTTGAATTGTGTGATAAAGGCTTTCACTTTCTTTTGAAAATCGGGATGAAGATCATACATCAAACCTCCTGGTACAATATAATTCATGGTTAATCTTGCACCGCATGTATCTTCCATAATATCGGTAATCATTTCTCTTTCTCTGAAGGCATAGAAAAATGGAGTGAAGGCGCCTAAGTCCATGGCCATTGCGCCTAACCAAAGTTCATGTGAAGCAATACGTGTTAATTCACTTAAAATAACACGTATATATTTAGCACGGTCAGGTACTTCAATTTGCATTCCTTTTTCAATTAGTAAAGCGCAGCCTAAATTATTAATGTGAGAAGATAAATAATCCATTCTGCTAGTCACATAAATAAATTGACGATAGGTTAAGCTCTCACACATTTTTTCAATAGAGCGGTGTATGAATCCTAAATGCGGTTCAATTTTTTTTATGGTTTCTCCATTTAAAGTCACTACTAAGTGAAGTACACCATGTGTGGCAGGGTGTTGAGGTCCCATATTAATGACTAATTCGCCGTCGGCGCCAAGTTCACTGGTATCTTTTATTATTTCAGTTTGATTGTACATGCGCCAATTATAATTTTATCATGTTGATAGGATCTTCAAAATCTTTCCTTAATGGGAAGCCTTTGAAATCATCTTCTAATATTAATTTTCTTAAGTCGGGGTGGTTGGTGAAGTTGACACCAAACATTTCAAATACTTCACGCTCTAAAAATTCTGCAGTTCTCCAAATATCACAAACTGTTTCAATGACAGGCGTATCTCTATTCACATTGGCCTTGATAACAATGCTTTGACGATGTGTAGTCGCAGACAAATGATAGACCATGGTCAATTGTGTTTTAAAATCAATACAGGTTACACAAAACAAATAGTTCATTTCCATTTTACCTGTTCTTAAAGCAGCCATCAAAGGCTTTAAGGCAGTAGGCTCCACCAAAATATTCAACCATTCTCCTGTTTCGTCATAAGTAGCCGCTGGAGCGAGGGAGCTGATGTATTCTTTTATTTCTTCGTTGGTCATGATAGTGTATTTCTAAACTTTAGATTCTCCTCTAATTTGTTCGCGCGTCATACCTAATTTAATTTTCTCTTGTAAAGAAATTAAAGAATGTAATAAGGCTTCAGGGCGTGGAGGGCATCCTGGAATGTATACATCCACAGGAATAATATGATCGGCTCCTTTTACAACAGAATAAGTATTGTAAAAAAATGGTCCACCACTAATCGCGCAAGCGCCCATGGCGATTACATATTTAGGATCGGCCATTTGGTCGTATAGTCTTTTTAAAACCGGCGCCATTTTATTGACAATGGTGCCTGCTATAATAATAACATCGGCTTGTCGCGGCGAGGCTCTTGCTACTTCAAAACCAAAACGAGAAAAATCGTATTTGGCAGAAGCGGTAGACATCATTTCAATACCACAACAACTAGTCGCAAAGGACAAAGGCCATAAAGAATTGGAACGCGCCCAATTGATAATACTATCAAAAGTACTTACCACTATGCCACCACCTGGTGTTTCATGCACGATACCTGGAAAAGGTTCCTTGCCTGCTATTTTTTCTTTTAACTCCATTTTAATGCACCTTTTTTATGAGCGTATAAAAAGCCCATGAATAATATAAATATGAAAACGATAATTTCAATTAAGGCAACTATGCCTACTTTTTTTACCACCACTGCCCAAGGGTATAAAAACACTAATTCCACATCAAAAATTAAAAAAAGTAAGGCAAATAAATAATAGCCCACATTGAATTGATGCCAAGGAGAAGTATCGGTGGGAATTCCGCACTCATAAGCCTGTCCTTTTTGAGGATTTTTGCTTCCTTTTACTAAAATTTTACCAATTAAAATACCTCCTGCAGAGAAAGCAATAGCGGCAATTAATAAAGCAATTAATGATATAGCACCCATAGTAATTTTGGTATAAAAATGATGCTGTAAAAGTAGCATTAAAACGGCTAATAATTCCCTAGGTAATCCACATCTAATTCACGGTTTAGGGCATTTTGTTAAACAAATACGCTGTGTCGTATAATTATCTAAAATTTAAAGGAAAAACTGGTCCCAAAAATGGCAGGATCTCCCAAATGAACGGCCCCGAAATCGTAGCCATAAGAAATGTATTTTGTACCCGCTAGGTTTTTAGCCCAGAAGCTTAAAGCCGTCCTCTTGTATTCCATACCCAGTTTTGCATTTAATAAGTAGTAAGGCGATTGCTCAATATTATTGGCTAAATCAAAATAAGTGGTTCCTATATATTTCCATTCTCCTCTTAACATTATTTGTACTTCGCTAGAAACAGGGAAGCTGTATTGGGCTGCTAATAATGAAGTGCTAGATGGGGTGAATATAGGACGCTTGCCTGCTAAATTTACACTTGCTCCTTGTGAAGCAATTTCTAATTTATCATAGCTAGCAGAAGTGGTTCCAAAAGAGTATTGTAATAATAAACCTTTAGTGGGTATGAACATTAATTCTGCTTCTACGCCCTTACTACTTAATTGTCCTGTATTTTTTGTAATGGTAATGGCGTCAGGTAAAATTAAACTGGGCACTTGCGCGTCCGTTACTTTTGTATAAAATAAAGCAATGTTTAAAATTAATTTATTATTCAACCAATTGTTTTTAATACCTGTTTCAAAGTTATTACTGTATTCGGGTAAATAGCCCAAAAGTGGCGGCTGTGAAGGGTCTGAGGAGAGTGGAGATAAGCCACCCGCTCTAAATCCTTTGCTATAAGAACCATACCATAAACTATAATTATTTACTTGATAGTCCAATGATAATTTTGGAGAGAATGCATTAAAATTTGTACGTCCTAAAGTATCTGGGGTAGTAGTATATAATTCAGGACTAGGGTCACGCTGGTATTCGCCCAGTATAGATAGAGTTTGATTTTCATAATCATTTCTTAATCCGAAACTCATATTTAATTTATCGCTTAAAGCATAGGTAGCTTGACCATATATAGCAAAACCTTTTTTGAGAGTGGTACTTGTATTAATGATGCTAAATAAAGAATCTCCTATCATCATTAAGTTGGCATCTATTCCAAAACGAGTAGCTTGTTTTACTGGCGCGTCTTGATAAAATAAGAAAGCACCGGCAGTCCATTTGAACTTGCTATTATTCGCATTATTACTAGTGAATTTAAGATCCTGGGTGAGTACTTTATTATTGTTCCATTTACTACCATAATTATTGATGACTGAAATGGCATCAATGGGAGAGAAGTCGCCATCAATTGGGTTTGTGTAATAACGGTAGTTTTGTTGATAAGCAGTTTGGCTGCTAAAGTTAAAGTCGCTACCAGTATAGCGAATAGACAAGCTCGAATTAGAGGTCTTGTCCTTCATGGTAGTGGTGCTGTTTTGATTTAAACGATAAGGGTTATTAAGTGCATCCTCTGTTCCAAAAACCAAAGGGAAGGGTCCTTGATTCTCATTGGTAAGCTGTTTGAAATTGAAATTAAAATTCCAACGATCATTGGCTATATATTTTAAAAAGTAATTTCCAGACAATCCATTTTGTTGGTCATAACTAGTTTGCGTAAACTCGTTGGTATAATAGCCATCTCTTTTATTAGATAAAACAGAAGCGCCAAAAAATAATTTATCTTTTATGAGGGGTGTTTTAAACCCTGCCGTAATTCTTTGTTGATTGTAATTGCCTAAACTAATATCTGCAAATCCGCTGCTTGTATTATTAGGTTGTTTAGTAATAATATTAATAACGCCACCCATTGCATTTCTTCCATACAAAGTTCCTTGCGGTCCGCGCAATACTTCAATTCTTTCAATATCGAATAAACTAGGAATATAAGTATCCAAACTAAATTGATTTACTCCGTCAATATAAGTAGCCACCGTAGGGTCGTAAGAACTAGTGGCAATGCCCCTTACAGAAGTTAGATCACGATTATCTCCTGGGTCGGCGCTATATAAATTAGGAATGATGCCCGTTATTTCTTTTGTATTCCATAATCCAAAAGCATTAATTTGTTTTGCATTTATTGCAGTAATACTTGCAGGAATTTTCTGTAATAATTCTTCTTTTTTTTCTGCAGTTACTACTACTTCATCTAATTGATTGGTGGATGCAATAAGGGTTAATTTTATAATAGTATTAGAGGCGCTTGATTGATTAACTATAAACGCTTTAGAAGATTCTGCGTAGCCGATTGATTTTATGGAAATAGTATATTTACCAGTTCTTAACTCTTTGAATTCAAAAAAACCTTTTTGGTTGCTGATAGTTTGTAAGCTTGTATTTAAAATAGTAATAGAGGCACCTTCTATAGGATTTCCTTTTTCATTTTGTAAAATACCGCTTATGCCTTGACCATTTGTTGTAAGCGCAATAAAAATTCCAAGAAGGGTTATTATATTATTTTTGAGGGAGTTAGACAAGGCTATAATTTTTTAGGATGCAAATATAAGTTTTAAATCAAACCATCAAGTCTAATTCTGTGATTGGATTTACTTTAAAAGTCTTTTCATAGAAATGTATTATAAGAAATAAATTAAATAATTAAACAATAACAAGTAAGGCTTGTGGTTCAATGCTAATAACAAGATTATCAATATCTGTTTCTAGAGATTCACCGTCAATATGAATGGGCATGCCTTTCTTGTATTGAATGGTAATATGTTGGATAGAGCGTATAGATACTTTTTTGGAGGCATGAATAGTTTTATTAAATAATCTAATGGCAATGGTGACTGCTTTTAAAATAGTGTGGGGTTGGATGGTGACCACTTCAAGATGAGCATCTTGCAAATCAGAATAGGGAGAGATATAGGCATTGTTGCCAAATTGGTTGGCGTTGGCAATGGTTAGTGAGAAAATTTTTTCTAATGGACCCTTATCGATACTAATTTCAATGGGCTTGTAATGGAATAATGTATAAAGAGTTGATTTTACATAATTCATAAAGCCTCTAGTTCTTCCTTTAGCAAAACGGCTTGCTACGGCTGCGTCAAATCCAATACCTGTTGTGCAAAAAAACTTCCTATCATTAATTATACCAACATCAATGGCAATTTCTTTTCCATGAAGGGCCCTAGTTAGTGCTGCATCAAATTGAAGTGGTAATTGCAAATGTCTTGCCAAGCCATTTCCTGATCCCATTGGAATAATACCTAAAGGAATGGTGGTTTCTGTTAAAACAGAGCCTATTTCATTTACTGTGCCATCTCCACCAATGGCAATAATTTTGCTTGCTTTTTGTGCAATCGCTTTTTTTGCAAACTCTATGGCTTCTAATGGTTTATTCGTTTCCCAAATAACAGCATTGGGAATCGCATGCAAGGTAGCTAACCATTGCTTTTTTTGCGCTTCATTTTGAATACCTGCATTCGGGTTATAGATAAAATGAATCATGAACAGCAAAATTATTTAATATCTATCATATTTGAATTATTATTAACCAGATCTTGCTGCTATTTTGTTCAAAAAACGGTATATTAGACTGTGAAAAAACTCATTGCCATAGCTTGTTTTGCTGCCTTGTTATTATCAACAAGTAGCCTAAGCTATTTTTATTGGCTTCAGGAAAAGCTACATGAAAAGGAGCGCTTTACCATAATTGATGCAGGTGAAATTCTCGAAAAAGAAGATGATGAGCATTGTGACGATCAAATCACAATCATCGTAAAAGATAGATCCATCTTACCCGAAGGCTATCAGTGGGAGGAAAAAGGGCGTGAATTTAGTTACAAGGGTATGTTTTAC
>JABMML010000213.1 GCA_013205585.1 Chitinophagaceae bacterium
CAAGAAAATATTTTGCATCATTTAATGCCTGCCATAAAAGTAGGAGGCTACCTATTAGCAGCTACTTGCTCGGTATATAAAAATGAAAATGAAGACCAGATAGAAAAATTAGTAGCTACCGGTAAATTTAAATTAGTAACGAGGCAGTATTTTATGGGCTATGATAAGCACGCCGATACACTGTTTGGTGCCTTGCTGCAGAAAACTTCAAATTAAAATAGACGTATAGAATAGAAGTATAAAATAGTTGCTAACTATCGCTTCTTCTGTGTTTATTATGACTTCGAAAGACTTGGAAATAATTGGCCACTTTGAATAATGCCACCAGCCACAACATCTTCTCCTTCATAAAATACAGCGCTTTGTCCAGGGGCAATACTTTTTACATTTTCATAAAACCTTGCTTGCACACCTGAATCGGTATTAGATAAAGTGCAAAGGGCGCCATCGTCCTTGTATCTAATTTTTGCCATTAGTTCCATGGGCTCCTGTATTGAATCGTATTTAATCCAATTTAATCTTGCCACTAGCATATCGTTTTGGTCTAATTCATTTTCTTCACCAAGCACAACTACATTATTAATTGGGTCGATTGAAGTAACATAAATAGGTTTTCCAAAAGCAATCTCTAAACCTTTTCTTTGACCAATGGTATAAAAAGGGTAGCCCTTATGTTTGCCTAATCTTTTTCCTTTAGCATCTACAAACCATCCGCCATTTACTTTTTCTTCTAATCCGGGTACGCGTCTTTTTAAAAATCCACGGTAATCATTATCGGGTACAAAACAAATTTCATAGCTCTCACTTTTTTTAGCCAGTTCAGGATAGCCTAAATCAATGGCCATTTGTTTGATATCTTTTTTATGCATGCCGCCTAAAGGCAAAATTGTTCTGCTTAATAAATCTTGGTCTACGCCCCATAAAACATAACTCTGGTCCTTGGTGCTGTCGAGTCCTTTTGAAATTACATACCTGCCATTAGTATGCTGACGCACTTTGGCATAATGCCCTGTAGCTATAAAATCACATCCCAAAGCATCGGCTCTTTTTAATAAAGCCCTCCATTTAATATGGGTATTACACATCACACATGGGTTTGGTGTGCGACCGGCTAAGTATTCTTCCACAAAGTTTTCAATGACAAAATCGCCAAACTCTTCTCTAATATCTAAAATGAAATGGGGGAATCCGTTATTAACGGCTGCTAAACGGGCATCATTGAAGGAATCTATATTGCAACAGCCTGTTTCTTTTCCATTGGCATTGCTGGTGGCATAGTCCCAGGTCTTCATGGTAATACCTATTACCTCGTAGCCTTCATTGTGTAGCATTAAGGCTGCTACTGTGCTGTCAATACCGCCGCTCATAGCGACTAAAACCTTTCCTTTCTTGCTCATAGTGTTTGGCCAGTTAAAAGTTGGCTTAGCACAAAAGTAATTCATCTTTGTTAAATCGCAGAATGTTCATAAAATGGGCCTGGGTTTTCAGTGCAAAATTCTAAAAATTACTATCTTCACTTTCATAAAACGACAAAATAATAGAAAATGATAAAGTTACAAGTAATCGGAAATTTAGGTAAAGACGCAGTAGTTAACAACGTTAACGGCAAGTCAGTGATTAATTTTAATGTGGCGCACACAGAGCGCTTTAAGGACGCGCAAGGCGTTCAAAAAGATAGAACCACTTGGGTAGACTGTTCTTATTGGACAGACAGAACCGCAGTGGCCCCTTATTTAAAAAAAGGAACACAGGTATATGTTGAAGGCACTCCAGATGTAAGATCTTACACCACTACCGATGGTAGAAACGGGGCTTCTCTAACTTTAAGAATTGTTTCGGTTCAATTATTAGGTGCAAAGCCTAATGGAACTTCATCGCCAGATCAAAGTGCAGGCGGAACTTATACTCCAACAAGCGCAGCTTCTCATGATGATGCTCCAGTAGATGATTTACCCTTCTAAAAATTGAACCATGGTTATAATGAAATTTGGTGGCACCAGTGTCGGTAAGCCAGAAAGGATGCACCAAGTGTCTCAATTAATTACACGTAATGCAGAGCCAACCATAGTAGTTTTAAGTGCATTAAGTGGCACTACCAATGCTTTAGTAGAAATTAGTAGTGCTTTAGCTTCTCCTAATAAACAAATAGCAGCTGAAAAAATTGCTGTTTTAGAAAAACAATACCGCACATTTATTATTGAATTATTAAAAGAAGAAAGCTTAAGATCGAAAGCGAATGAAATAATTACAGAGCATTTTGAGTTTTTAAAAATTACGCAGAAAATTTCATTGAGCGATGCACTCAATAAAGACATACTAGCACAAGGTGAATTAATGAGCACTAAATTATTTTCTTTGTATTTAGAACAAGAAAAAATTGACCATGTATTATTGCCTGCTTTAGATTTTATGCAATTAGATGCCAATGACGAACCGGATTTAGCGGCCATTGAAGAAAAAATAAAAATGGTTTTAGCGCAGCATCCAACTCAAAAATTATTTATTACGCAAGGTTATATTTGTAGAAATAGTAGAGCAGAGGTTGATAATTTAAAAAGAGGAGGCAGTGATTATACCGCTTCTTTAATTGCTGCTGCCGTAAAGGCCAGTGTTTGTGAAATTTGGACCGATATTGATGGCATGCATAACAACGACCCAAGAGTGGTAGATAAAACAGTAGCTATTGAGCAATTGAGTTTTGATGAAGCAGCCGAGTTAGCTTATTTTGGAGCCAAAATTTTACATCCTACCTGCATTTGGCCAGCACAACAAGAAAATATTCCTGTTAAATTATTAAATACCATGCAGCCTACTGCAGTGGGAACCGTTATTAAAAAAGAAGCGGG
>JABMML010000214.1 GCA_013205585.1 Chitinophagaceae bacterium
CTTTGGTGGCAGGGGTTTCAGCGGAACAGGAGGTTATCATGGCAAATTAAGTTTTGACACTTTTACGCATACGAAGTCGGTATTAAAAACACCCACCTGGATAGACCCTAGTTTTAAATATCCTCCTTATAAAGGCAAGGCTTGGTTATTAAAAAGATTAATTGGATAATTTCAAATAAAATAGATTGAAAAATAAAAAAAATGTTATGATAAAAATTGCCATCGCTTTAGGTGTTTTAGTGACTGCTACACTGCTTATGAAAAAACAAGGCATGTCTTATCGTCAATCTGTTTTGAAAACAATTTACCCGGCCATTATGTGGTCAGGTAAGGGAGCGGGTAAAAAACAAATTCAGTTTAATAAAGAAAATAAAACACCTATTTTTTCTTTTTATAGTTTAACGACGAAAGATATCAATGGCAAGGATTTTAATTTTTCTTCTTTAATAGGAAAGAAAGTATTAATAGTAAATACCGCTAGCGATTGCGGTTTCACAGGACAGTATGAAGCCCTAGAAAAATTACAAGAAAAATATGCTGAAAGCCTTGTAGTAATTGGCTTTCCTGCCAATGACTTTAAAGGACAAGAAACTAAGGACAATGAAAGTATTGCTGCATTTTGTAAAAAAAATTATGGAGTAAGTTTTCCCTTAATGGCAAAGTCAATCGTTATAAAAAAGAATGAACAAAACGAAGTATTTAAGTGGTTGTCGAACACGGCTGTTAATGGTTGGAATAATCAAGAGCCTGCTTGGAATTTTTGTAAATATTTAGTGAATGAAGAAGGGACGCTTACCAATTATTTTCCTATGACCGTAGATCCATTAGACGCTTCAGTAATTGAAGCCATTGAAAAAAAATAAAGCTAGTTTATTAGCTATTTAAAAATTAGACTAACTAAATAGGACAGTGCTCGTGGTAGTTTTCTAAAACAATTTTACCAGATTCAATAACAATGTCTTTGTACTTATCTTTAATCTCATCTAAGACTTCTTCAATCTCATTTTGAGTGTTAATGCGCACTAATTTATTTCTATACTCTTTAATATTAGGAAGCCCTCTTAAATAATTGGCGTAATGTCTTCTCATTTCATTGATGCCTGCAATAGGTCCTTTCCACTGCATCGATTTAATTAAGTGTTGTCTCGCCACTTCAACACGCTCTTCAATGGTCGGGTCGGCCCTTCTTTCTCCTGTGGCTAGAAAATGTTTCATCTCTCTAAATATCCAAGGATAACCAATGGCAGCGCGACCAATCATAATACCATCTACGCCATATCTATTTTTATATTCTAATGCTTTTTCGGGCGAATTAATATCGCCATTTCCAAAAATGGGCATATGAATGCGCGGATCGTTTTTTATTTCTCCTATCAATGTCCAATCGGCTTCTCCTTTATACATCTGCACTCTTGTGCGTCCATGAATAGCTAAAGCTTTCACCCCAACGTCTTGTAATCTTAAGGCGGCTTCATGAATATTCTTAGAACTTTCATCCCAACCTAATCTTGTTTTTACAGTAACAGGAAGGTTGGTACTTTTTACCACGGCCTCTGTTAACCTTACCATTAAATCTAAATCTTTTAAAACACCGGCACCGGCGCCCTTGGTCACTACTTTTTTTACAGGGCATCCAAAATTAATGTCAATTAAATCGGGGTTGACAGTATCTACTATTTTTGTACATAGGGCCATGGCTTCCTCGTCTCCTCCAAATATTTGAATGCCAACGGGGCGCTCATAATCAAAGATGTCTAATTTTTGTCTGCTCTTGATGGCGTCACGAATTAATCCTTCACTACTTATGAATTCAGTATACATTAAATCGGCTCCATTTTCCTTGCATACGGCTCTAAATGGCGGGTCACTTACATCCTCCATAGGAGCGAGTAATAGAGGAAAATCCGGTAATTGTATAGGGCCTATAGAAACCATATGAATTCATTATCTTGCATCTAACTGATACGATTGCAAATGTACCAATTATTTGATATGAGACCTCCAATGCGAATAGCCCTTTTTTTAGGACTTACAGGTATTGGCATGATTGCAGGGGCATTCATTAGTTTTTCTTTAGTGGCTGCCCTGTTGCATATTCCGTTTGCTGACATACAAAAAGTAATCATGCAGCCCGAATATGCTTCCATGGCACAGTTGGCCAATGCCTTGGCATCCATTATTGCCTTTGGTTTACCAAGTATTGTATTAGCCATAATGGCAAAAGAAAATTGGCACACTCATTTAGGTTTTACTGCTGTAAAATCATACCAACAAATAGGTATTGTTATATTATTAGCACTCACTGGTTTAATATTGAGTGGTGCATTAGGAAGTTTGACAGAAAAAATTCCTATACCCACCAATTTTAAAAATTGGGCAGAAAATTTAGAAGCCCAATATAAAAAAGCCATGTTGTCCATGACCCATATGAATTCATTAATGGATTTAGCCTATGCATTAATAGCAGTGGCTATCATACCTTCCATTATTGAAGAAGTTTATTTCAGAGGCACGCTTCAAAAAATATTAATGGATTTAACGGGTAAACCCTACGCTGCCATTATTTTAACGGCCATTTTTTTTAGCGCTATCCATTTTTCCTTTTTTGGTTTTTTATCTAGAATGGCCTTGGGTATACTACTTGGCTATATTTATCATTATTCAAAAACAATTTGGCTACCCATACTTTTACATTTTTTAAACAATGGGATTGCCGTAGTCACTTTATATTCGATTAGAAATAATCCAGCGAAGGTAGATCAGTTGATGGACGATAATTTACCCATTTATTGGGGACTACTTGCCTTAGCAGGGGTTTACTATTTATTAAAAAAATTAAAAAACATTCATTCAGATGCAGGATTGGAAAAAAGTATTTAGCAGCAGTCAGTTGGCTGTATCTTCAATGGTGATGGGCATTTTAAACGAAAATGAAATACCCGCAAAAACACTCAACAAGCAGGACTCTTCCTATGTTTTTTTAGGCGAAGTAGAAGTATATGTACCCTTAGATATGTATGAAAAAGCCCAAGCGCTAATTTCTACTATTCAAATTAATTCGGTTGAATCTTAAAATATTCTTTACAAATTTATAATTTTTTCTATGACTTCTAACGCATCTGTTTTAAAAACAAGAACCCTTTCTGCCATTGTTTTTGTTATTATAATGTTAACAGGTTTAATTTGGAATAGCTGGTCTTTTTTTATTTTATTTTTAATTATACAATTAGGTTGTTTGTATGAGTATCAAAAATTATTAGCACTTATTTATCCAAGTTATCAAAATATTACGGCGGTGCACAAATGGGGTTTGCTAATTGTTGGTTGTTTAATGATGATGACATTGGGCCCTGTGGATTTAACCATTAGTGGAATGAGTATTAAGTTTTTAGGCAGCAGGGCTCTTCCATTTGTGATTGCCTTAATGATAATCATAGATATTTTTACTAAGAAAATTAATTTAAAAAATTGGGCTATTTCTTTTGCGGGCTTAGTGTATATACCCATGTGTTTGTCATTATTTTTTCAATTAAAAAGTTTTATGACCAATACCTATTTTGGTAGTTGGACTTTTTCTATTCCCTTATTATTAATTGTTTCAATTTGGGTGAATGATACCATGGCTTATTTAGTGGGTTCTGTCATTGGCAAAACGCCTTTGTCTCCCATATCTCCTAACAAAACATGGGAGGGTACCATTGCGGGTATTATCTTATCGGTATTAATTGTCTCTAAGGGAATGGCCTTGGTGGTACCTATTCAAGAGAAATATATATTTTATATTAGTTTAATAGCCTCTATTGCAGGTAATTTTGGAGATTTATTAGAAAGTAGATTAAAAAGGCTTGCCGGCGTGAAAGACAGTGGTAGCATGATGCCAGGCCATGGAGGCTTCTTAGACAGGTTTGATTCTATCTTATTTGCCACCCCATTTGTATGGCTAATTCTTCAGATTCTGTTTTAGATGTTTTACATTTGCCACTAAATTTACACAATGACCATACATAAAGAAGGTACTGCTACAATTTCATTGATTGCTATATTCGTAGGGGTTTTGAATATTATTAATTTCTCTTATTTATTTCCTGTCTCTGCCATTTGTGCCTGGGTAGTATTTATAATTACAACCGCTTTTTTCTTGTTCATTGTTTCTTTTTTTAGAATGCCTGTTCGTGCATTAACTATTAGCGAAGATGCTATTGTATCTCCTGCCGATGGTAAAGTAGTGGTCATTGAAGAAGTGGAGCCCGATGAATTTTATAAAGAAAAAAGAATACAAATAAGTGTATTTATGAGCCCTGCCAATGTGCATGTGAACCGTTTACCTATTGCTGGAAA
>JABMML010000215.1 GCA_013205585.1 Chitinophagaceae bacterium
CCTATGACTTCGCTAAATAACATGCAACGAAGGTAACGGATAGTTTATAAAAGCCGGCTAAAAAACAGGGTAGTACAATTATTTTAAATAAGATAAAATTGACTCGCTATCTGGCTTGACATTGCTTGGGAAATAAGCCATCATTTTGCCATTCTCATCAATTAAAAACTTATTAAAATTCCAAGAAATGCTAGCATCTAAAATTCCATTTTTAGACTTCTGTGTAAGCCATTGGTAAATGGGTGCAGCATTGCTTCCCTTTACATCAATTTTATCAGCTAAAGGGAAACTAACACCATAATTTTTTTTACAAAAATCTGCAATCTCTTCATTAGTTCCTGCTTCTTGTCCGCCGAATTGGTTGCAAGGAAATCCTATAATTACTAATTTATCTTTATACTGCTCATATACTTTTTCCAGACCTTCGTATTGAGGTGTATAACCACATTTTGAGGCAGTGTTTACAATTAATATTTTTTTGCCTTTGAAGCTGGCTAGGTTTAAGTTTTTACCATCAATACTTTTTACGGTAAAACTATGTATGCTTTGTGCGTTAGTAGTTAGTACGGTTGCCATAAGAAAAATGCTTAATAATGTTTTCATAGTGTTTGAATTTTGCGTAGTAAATATAACAAAATTATTTAGAAAAAGTTGACTAGATTGTATAAGCGGCAGCCACCACACTAAGGGAATGAGGCCTAGCCTCGCTTAGTATATACTTACAAACAGATTCAATGGTGGCGCCCGTGGTAATTACATCATCCACCACTAAGACATTTTTTTCAGCTATTTGCGATCGGTCAATGATAGCATAGCTTTGAGGGCTAAGTTGGGTTCTTTGAATTCTATCCTTGCTAGTTTGACTGACAGCATTTTTATGCTTCAACAGTAAGGGAAGAATTTGAATATGTGGAAGTTTTTCTTGAATGCCTTCACAAATAACCAGGGCTTGGTTATACCCTCTTGCTCTTTGTTTGTTTTTACTAAGCGGAATGGGAATCATGCAATCGATATTTTTAAATCTTTGGCTATTAATGATGTCTTGCCCAATGATATTTCCCAGTAGCCTGCCTGCTTTTTTTTGATTTTTATATTTTAAAGCAAAAATTAAAGACTGTACAATACTATCCTTGGTAAAAAATAAACTGGAACCCGCTTCATGCAAGGGCACTCTTCCCCAAAATATTTTTTCAATGATATTTTTTTCAATGGATAAAAAATGAGTGTAGGGTAAATTTTTTTCACAAAGTTCGCATAAAACAGTTTCTGCTTGAAGCTCTTCGCTACCACAATGCATACAAATATGCGGGTAGAATAAATGTAAAAATCCTGTGCTGTACGCTTGAAGACGATTCAGAAAGGGTCTAATGAATGTAAGTCTAATGAATGGTAATCTAATGTAAGTTAACTTAGGCATTGAAGAAGAGCTTATAGGCTTCTTCCACTGTTTCTACTGCCACCACAGTTATACCTAATTTTTTAGTATCAATTCCTTTTTGATTAAAGCTTGAAATAATTATTTTTTCAAAGCCTAATTTTTCAGCCTCTGCAATTCTTTGTTGAATTCTATTGACTGCTCTAATTTCTCCATTCAATCCTACTTCACCTGCAAAGCAAATGCCTTGTGGAAGGGGTAGGTCTTCAAAAGAAGAAAGTAAGGCAAGTATAATGGCCAAGTCCATCGAAGGATCCTCTATTTTAAGTCCACCTGCAATATTTACAAAAACATCCTTCATACCAAAAGCAAAGCCACCTCTTTTTTCTAAGACAGCTAATAAAAGTTGTAGCCTTCTTAAATCAAAGCCAGTAACGGTTCTTTGCGGTGTGCCATAAACACTTTGTGTTACTAAGGCTTGTACTTCTATTAATAAAGGACGCATGCCTTCCATGGAAGCGGCAATAGTACTTCCACTTAAAGCATCATTTCTTTGGGCTATTAAAAAAGCAGAAGGGTTCGTTACTACTTTCATACCCTCGCTAGTCATTTCATAAATACCTAATTCACTCGTACCACCGAATCTGTTTTTTAAAGTGCGTAACATTCTGTACGCGTAATGTCTGTCTCCTTCAAATTGCAATACGGTATCTACCATATGCTCTAATATTTTTGGTCCTGCAATGGTTCCTTCTTTAGTAATATGCCCAATTAAAAAAACCGGTGTGCCTGTTTCTTTTGCAAAACGTTGAAACTCTGCAGCAGTTTGTTTTATTTGAGAGACACTGCCAGCCGCAGCTTCAATGACATTGGATTCCAAAGTTTGTATAGAATCGACAATGACCACCGTGGGTTTTAATTTTTTGATGGCTTTAAATATAGCCGCAGTATGTGTTTCAGTTAATAAAAAGAATTGATCGTTTTTGATATTTAATCTATCTGCGCGCATTTTTATTTGCTGAATACTTTCTTCCCCGCTAATATATAGAACCACTTGCTCCTTCATTAAAAGACCTTGTTGTAAAAACAAAGTACTTTTTCCAATGCCGGGCTCGCCTGCTACAAGTATAATAGAGCCTAGTACAATACCTCCTCCTAATACCCTATTTAATTCAGCGTCGCCGCTGTCAATTCTTTTTTCTGATAAACTATTGACTTCGTTAATAGCAATAACAGTAGTGCCTTTTTGATGGGTGTGATACTCTTCCCAAGTATTTTCTTTTTCCTTACCGCTATCAATTAATTCTTCGGTAAAGGTGTTCCACTCATTGCAAGAAGGACATTTGCCCGCCCACTTTGTAGATTCGTATCCACAATTATTGCAAAAGAAAGCAGATTTAGATTTACTCATACAGTAAAGATAATTCGATAATCCATTTTGGAGTAGGTATTTACCGAAAATTGACGGTTTCAGTTAAAAAATGGGCTAAAAATTGAACAAAGCCATTGGTTTTTAGCACTTTGCAAAATAATAGGCCATAAGTAAAACAAG
The DNA here is from genome assembly GCA_013205585.1 of Chitinophagaceae bacterium. Taxonomy (GTDB): domain Bacteria; phylum Bacteroidota; class Bacteroidia; order Chitinophagales; family Chitinophagaceae; genus Sediminibacterium. Next base: position 2,928 of record JABMML010000215.1, read on the forward strand.
CAACTTATTTTAAATTGAATATATTTAATTTAAAAATATATGATTTTTAATATTATTTTTTTGTTAAAGTAATGATAAATAATTATTTTCATTGCTCTGTATTAATAAGATACACGAAAAGTTCATAGATAAAAAAATAGATATGATAAAAAAACTTCTAATTAGTTTTTGTGCTACTGTCTTGATTGTAACATCGGCACTAGCGCAGACAGCTGTCTCTGGTAAGGTATTGGATAAAGATGGTAATCCAATTGCTGGGGCTGCTATCAAAGTAAAAGGCACCAGACAAGGTGTTAATGCAGATGACAATGGGGTGTTTAAATTAACACTTCCATCTGGTAATTTTAAATTAACCATAAGTGCGCTAGGATACGTTGCTACTGAAGTAACGCCTGCAGCCAACTTAAACATTACTTTATCAACTGATGTTAGTTCCCTTAACGATGTAGTTGTAACTTCATTGGGAATTCGTAAAGAAAAGAAGCAACTTGTTTACGCTGTATCTGATGTAAAAGCAGAACAGTTACAACAAAAAGCTGAGCCAGATTTGCTTCGTGCTCTTGCTGGTAAAGTTCCAGGAGTTGACATTACTAGTGGTGGTGGATCTCCGGGTCAATCCACTAGAATTAACCTTCGTGGTAATACTTCTTTCTCTTCTTCAAACCAACCATTATTTGTAGTGGATGGTATACCATTTGATAATAGTGTAAACCAATCTGTTGGTTTCAATAGAGCAAGTACTTTCTCTAATAGAGCATTTGATATCGATCCTAATAACGTTGAGTCAATGACCGTGTTAAAAGGTATTTCTGCATCTGCATTATATGGTCAAAGAGCTGCCAATGGAGTTATCTTAATTACTACAAAATCTGGTGCAAAGTCTAAAAAAGGTTTAGAAGTTAGCTACTCAACCTCTTACAATACAGAATCAATTTCTTCTATACCTGACTACCAAAATAAATACGGACAAGGTTCTAACCAAAACTACAACGGTGGTTTCATTGGTAACTGGGGAGCTCCTTTTGCAGACCAGGCTGCTATTGTTAACGCTCAATCTGGAGGAATTTTAAATTACCCACTTAGAAAGTTTGTACCTACTCAAATAAAATTAAGATATCCAGGTCTATTCCCTGATTTACCAGATTCATTAGAGTACAGAGGCTATGACATTATAAATAAATTCTTCAAAACAGGGGTGCTTGTTGAAAACAGTCTTAATATTAGCGCAGGAGATGCTAAAAACAACTTCACCGCAACGGCAAG
>JABMML010000216.1 GCA_013205585.1 Chitinophagaceae bacterium
ACTTTACAAAGAAAGTAAACCTTAGGTTTATATATTTAAAAGGGCCCCCTTTCGGGGCCCTTTTTTTATGCCTAATTTATAAATTAAGATGCCAAAAACAGGCAACAATTTCTTAGTTTTAGATAGTAAGCAAACACTATATGTATTTACTAGGTATTGATATTGGCACTTCCTTTATTAAGGTTTCTTTAGTAGAAGCAAGTACACAGCAATGTATTGTAACGGTGTCCTATCCAGATACTGAAAATGCCATAATCTCTCACCAAAATGGCTGGGCAGAACAGTCGCCTTTAATGTGGTGGGAGCAGGTTCAAGCAGGTATTATAAAACTTCATCAGGCAGCTAAAATTGCCCTGCCTTCCTATAATTCAAATAATATTGCAGCCATTGGCATTGCCTATCAAATGCATGGGCTAGTATTAGTAGATAAAAATAAAAAGGTCCTAAGAGATAGTATTATTTGGTGTGACAGCAGGGCCGTATCTTATGGCGAAAAAGCTTTTGATACAATTGGTCATGAAAAATGCTTATCGCATTTATTAAATTCACCAGGTAATTTTACAGCAGCTAAACTAGCCTGGGTAAAAGACAATGAACCAGCTGTATATGGCCAAATTCATACAATAATGCTACCTGGCGATTTTATTGCCATGAGGCTCACAGGTGAAATTACTACCAGCATTGCAGCATTATCGGAAGGTATATTTTGGGATTTTAAAAACAATAGTATTTCAAAAGAGGTATTAAATTATTTTGGTTTTGATGCATCTATTTTTCCAGCAGTGCAAGAAGTATTTAGTAAACATGGTTTGTTAAGTACAACAGTTGCGAATGGCTTAGGTTTAAAAGCAGGCATACCTGTAACTTATAAAGCAGGAGACCAACCCAATAATGCACTTTCTTTAAATGTAGTTCAGCCAGGTGAAGTAGCCGCTACAGCAGGCACTTCAGGGGTAATATATGGGGTAGGTAATACTTTATCTTATGACATGCAGTCAAGGGTGAATAGTTTTGCGCATATAAATCATACAAGTGCAGAAAATAGAATTGGTATGCTGCTTTGTATTAATGGTACGGGTATATTAAATAGCTGGGTTAAAAAATACATAGGGGCTAGTACAAATTATGCTACCATAAATGAAATGGCAGGAACTATTGCAGCAGGTAGTGATGGACTAAGTATTCTACCTTTTGGCAATGGAGCAGAGCGCATATTTAATAATAAAATTATAGGCGCTCAAATGCTGGGCATTGATTTAAATAAACATAGCGCAGCGCATATATATAGGGCGGCACAAGAAGGTATTGCCTTTACTTTTAGATATGGGCTTGATATTATGAGAGAAAATAATTTACAACCTTCTGTGATTAAAGTAGGCCAGGCAAATTTGTTTTTAAGCCCTGTATTTACCCATGCTTTTGTAAATGCAACCGGCGTGCCTGTAGCATTATACAATGTAGAAGGCAGTGTGGGCGCGGCTTTGGGCGCGGGCATAGGCGCAGGCATTTATAAAGAATTAAAAGACGCCTTTGCAGATACAAAACCTATTGAACGCATAGAGCCTACTGAAACAAAACTATATGATGCACTTTATGAAAATTGGAAAACTAAACTAGCAAAATTTATATAAGAATAAATAATACTTAGTCATTGCATCAAAATATTAATAAAAAGAACAATCAAATAATTTATAAACTTTAATACTCTATTTTATGTCAGTACTACTTGGAGAAAAAGAATTTTTTAAAGGCATAGGTCAAATTAAATACGAAGGCTTAGATAGCGATAATCCATTAAGCTATCGTTGGTATGATGAAAGCAAAGTAGTGGCAGGCAAGCCCATGAAAGACTGGTTACGCTTTGCAGTAGCCTATTGGCATAGTTTTGTAGGCAATGGGGGAGATCCTTTTGGAGAACCTACGCATATTTTTCCTTGGAATGAAAAACAAGATGCAGTGGCGCGCGCCAAAGACAAGGCCGATGCGGCATTTGAATTTATTAGTAAGCTAGGTCTTCCTTATTATTGCTTTCATGATGTGGATGTAGTAGACTATACCAATGATGTAAATGAAAACGATAGTCGCTTACAAACGCTTACTGCTTATTTAAAAGAAAAACAAAAAGCCAGTGGCGTAAAATTATTATGGGGCACAGCGAATGTGTTTAGCAATAAGCGTTACATGAATGGGGCTTCTACCAATCCCGATTTTCATGTATTATCACATGCAGCAGCACAAGTTAAAGGCGCCTTAGATGCAACCATTGCACTAGGCGGAGAGAATTATGTATTCTGGGGTGGAAGAGAAGGCTATATGTCGCTACTGAATACCAATATGAAAAGAGAGAAAGAACATTTGGCTAAGTTTCTACATACTGCCAAGGACTATGCAAGAAAAAATGGTTTTAAAGGAACTTTTTTTATTGAGCCTAAGCCTTGTGAACCTACTAAGCATCAATACGATTATGATAGCGAAACAGTCATAGGATTTTTAAGACAATACGATTTACTAAATGATTTCAAATTAAATATTGAAGTGAACCATGCTACACTTGCGGGTCATACCTTTCAACATGAATTACAAGTAGCCGTGGACGCAGGTATGTTAGGTAGTATGGACGCCAATAGAGGCGATTACCAAAACGGATGGGATACCGATCAGTTCCCAACTAATATTAACGAGTTGGTAGAGTCTATGCTTATTATTGTAGAAGCAGGTGGCTTTCAAGGAGGCGGAATTAACTTCGATGCCAAGCGCAGAAGAAACTCCACCGACCCTGCCGATTTATTTCATGCACATATTGGAGGCATTGATACTTTTGCCCGTGCTTTAATTACAGCAGATACGATTTTACAAAAATCGGAGTATACAAAAATTCGCTCTACTAGGTATGCTTCTTTTGATGCAGGTAAAGGCAAGGACTTTGAACAAGGAAAATTAAGTTTAGAGGACTTAAGAGCCTATGCCCTAGAGAATGGAGAACCTAATACAATTAGCGGCCAACAAGAATTAATAGAAAATATTATTAATAGGTATATTTAAGTAATGCAAGCAGCCGACAAAAAATTGGGTTTATGGACTAGTACTTCTTTAGTAGTAGGCAATATGATAGGGGCAGGTGTTTTTTTGATGCCTGCTACACTGGCTAGTTTTGGAGGTATTAGTTTAATAGGTTGGGTTTGCTCGGCTATGGGTGCTTTTTTACTTTCAAAAGTATTTGCACATTTAAGTTATTTATTACCGGCTGCCAATGGAGGTCCTTATGCTTATTCACAAAAAGGTTTAGGTGATTTTGCCGGTTTCTTAGTAGCATGGGGTTATTTAGTTTCGGTATGGTGTACTAATGCTGCTATTACAGTTTCTTTTATCAGTGCCCTCAGCACTTTTATTCCTGCCTTAGCCACAAATTCTGTATTAGCCATTGTAACTGGTTTAGCTACTATTTGGTTTTTAACATGGATTAATTCTTTAGGCATATTTACATCTGGTGTAGTGCAATTAATAACTACTATATTAAAAATTCTACCCATTATATTAATTGGCGTGGTAGGTTTATTTTATATTCAATGGGAAAATTTCTTACCCTTTAATTCAAGTGGTACTTCTACTATTGCTGCTATTACTGCCACCACTACTTTAACTTTTTTTGCTTTCTTAGGTATTGAGTGTGCCACTATTCCTTCGGGCAGTGTGGCCAATTCAGCAGCCACAGTAGCCAAGGCTACTACACTTGGAACGCTTATTGCTACTGTGGTGTATATATTAAGTACAGTAAGTATTATGGGTATGATTCCAGCCGCTCAATTAAAAAATAGTGTAACACCCTTTGCCGACGCGGCAGTATTAATATGGGGCCATGGCGCCGAGTATTGGATAAGTGCAGGGGTGGCCATTGCTGCCTTTGGGGCTTTGAATGGTTATATATTAATTCAAGGTCAACTGCCTTTTGCCATTGCGAAGGATAAATTATTTCCTGCCATTTTTATGAAGCTGAATGCAAAAGGGGTACCCGTTTTAGGGGTGGTTATTTCAAGTGTATTTATTTCTATATTAATGAGTATGAATTATACCAAGGCATTAGTAGAGCAGTTTAAGTTTTTAATGCTAATGACTACTTCTACAATTTTAATTCCTTATATTTTTTGTACTGCCTCTTATTTAATTATGCGATTTGAATTACCCTTTAAGTCAAGCAAAAATTTATCTATGGCTATTTTATTAGCCACACTCACTTTTATATTTTGTCTATGGTTAATAATAGGCCTGGGACAAGAAACTGTATTCTGGGGCTTTTTCTTAACCATGTCTTCTGTACCTATTTATGTTTTTGCTGTTTGGAAACGAGATAAAGTTTAATTTTATTCATAAGATTATTTATAACATTGTTCATATAATTATTTCACCGTTTTAAATTTCCCTCATGTCATCGCATTCAGAATCTGGAAAATTAAATTCTTTATTTATTAAAAAAGCCTCAGCTGCATTTATAAACGATGCGCATATTGCTAAGCATTGGGAGGCCTTGAATTATTTAGGTAAACCCATTATGGATAAAGCACTTGCAGAGTACGATGCTTTTGAAAAAATTTTAAAAGACAATGGAGCGCAGGTTTTTTATTTTCCTGAAGACCCTTCAGTGAATATGGATTCAATTTATTGCAGAGATGCTGCCATTGCCACAAGCAAGGGCATGATTATTTGCAATATGGGCAAAGAGGGTCGTAAAAATGAGCCCTTGGCCCAAGAAAAAGCCTATGAAGCTGAAGGTATTCCAGTACTCGGGGTCATTACCGCACCTGGAACCATTGAAGGGGGAGATGTTGCTTGGTTAGATGCTAAAACCTTGGCAGTAGGTCACACCTACAGAACCAATGAAGAAGGTATTAAACAAGTAAGCGCTTTATTGAAACCTTTAGGCGTGGAAGTAATTTCAGTGCCGATGCCACATTATAGAGGCCCATCCGATGTATTTCATTTAATGTCGGTATTAAGTCCTGTAGCGGATAATTTAGCGGTGGTGCATTCTGCTTTAATTCCTATTGTCTTTAGAAATGAATTAATTGCAAGAGGTTTTGAATTAGTAGAAGTACCAGCATCGGAATTTGATAGCATGGGTTGTAATGTACTAGCCTTAGCGCCGCGTACTTGTTTAATGGTAAAGGGAAATCCTATTACGAAGTCTCGATTAGAGGCAGCAGGTTGCAAAGTAATAGAGTATGAAGGTGCAGAAATTAGTGTGAAAGGAGGAGGAGGTCCTACTTGCTTAACGCGCCCAGTATCGCGTAATTAAATTCGTGTGATTAAAAAATAAAAATAATACTTATATAAAAGCTAGTAATACTTATTCTTAAAAGTATGTTTTTATTTATTCCAATCCCATAATACGATATCCCAAGAATCGCCACCATAGCCAATGGTATGTATAATTTCAAAGCCTGTTTTTAAATGCGCTTTAATAGATCTTGGATTGTCCTTTGCTACATCGGTAATACAATAAGTGAATTCTTTTTGTAATTCAGTTTTAAAAAAGCCATACATTTTTTGTACAAGTCCTTGGCCTCGATAATTCTTACCTACACAAAGCTGTCCCACTAAAATATAATTCGTTTCATTTAATGGCTTATTGTTAAAGCTTAATTTATCTGTTTCATCAAATAAGCTATCTAAAAGTGGATGCCCTCCATAAATAGATTTTAAAGCCACCATGGCATAGCCTACTACTTTATCACCTTCCTTAGCAATTACAGAAGGGCTGGCAGTATTCATTTGTTTTAAAAATTCAAAACTATATTCTGCTGTCACAAAACCTTCCTTAGCCGCTTCTTCAGTACTAATTAAATTTTTTAAATTTTTTTTTTGTAATAAACGAATGCCTTCAATTTCTGCATCATTACTTACACGCACTATTTCAATCATCTTTATTATTTTATCTTGCATTAGTGTATCTACTAATTCAATTGACTATTATAATTATGCTTTATTTTTATCTTTCTTACTAAGCATTATTATTGCAATAATGACCCAGATAATATTTACGAACATGGAAGGGTAGGCTTGATGGAAGTAGGTGTTCGCTACAAAAAATAACCCCCCAATAATATTGGCTAAAACATACAATTTACTAGTAGCTGCCAGCCTGCCGGTGATATTTAAAGCGTAGGAGCCGACAATCAATACAGAGGCTATCCAGCCCAATATTTCTATAAGTGTTTCAAAACGTATCATTGTATAAAAATACGAATAATAACGGCTAATATGTTAAACAAGTGTTAGGCTATTTTAAGTTTTTGATTAAAGTGGCTGTTATTAATTAATTATTAATACATTTGCTTATATTATGAAAAGGCAAATCATTTCTATATTCTTCTTGTTTATCATTTCGTTTCATGTGATTCCAATTAAAAGTTTTTTTAATTCGAACCAAATTGAAATGTCTCAAGACATTTTCGAAGACGAAGTTGAAAAGGCGGAGGGGAAATCTAAAAAATTTGAAACGAATCATTCTTTTTTTCTTGAATGCGCAACTATTCCTAATGCAGTTACAATTTTTAGTTTACATATTCAAATGGGCCAATTAGCCCAAGGGCATTCTAATGCCAATTTTATACCTCCTATTTTTTCATAGGGCTAGGCTACTTTTAAGAAGCTACCTTTCTACTTTTAATCAATTGTCGGTTATATAAAACCGTTACGATTAAACTTTACTTATCACAAAACATTGTATGAAATCAAGTCATATTATTGAATCTCATGATTCAGTTCAACAAATTATAGCGCAACTAAAACATTATTTGCCATCACAATCGCCTTTAAAGGATTTTGTGCACCATAATTCTTTACATGCGTTTCAAGATAAGACATTTTTCGACGCCATTTTTACCGCAAGAGATATCTTTGGATATAATGTCACACTTAATATTTCTGAATTTAGAAATTTGTATGCGCTTGGAAGGATTAACCATGAAGTACTTAAAAAAATAATAATTGAGAACAAAGGCATTGATCAATTACAAGAATGGTTAAATAAGTTATTAAAGGAGCAATTCAATTTTCAAAAAAATCAGCAGGTGGGTAAAATTCGAAGCTTATGGAAAAATGAATATAAAATAGATTTAGACAATCGAGTGCATCCTTTATTATTTCGTATAATTTGTGCCTATCTGGATCAGGGTATTTCTATTTGGAATTTCCCTAATAATGGACAAGGTTTTCTTGAAAACCTACGCTTAGTAGAAGCCAATAGTTTTAGTAGCTTTTTTAAATCAATTCGTGCTAAAGCATTGTTTATGGATAACAATGTCACTACCGAACAACTACTATTTTTAATAGTGGGCGATAAAATTCCATACCTCAATTATTTATTTGATCAGCAATTTGCACATAGAGGTTGGTCTGGTATGGTTTCTGCTATCGAAGACAATCCTAATTCTTTATTAGATGTAAAGAAAGTACAGTTACTAGATTTTATACATCTAGAACTACTGCTTGAGATAGATGCACTAGACCAGCAATTTGGAATAAGTTGGCTGCCATTGAGTTCAAAATATACATCGGTTCCATATGATCTTTTTACTGTAAGCCCGCTAGCTATTGAGGATGAGGTATTAATGTTGTTTCAAGAAGCCTTTGAGTGGAGTTATTACAATCAAGTTCTTTTTGCTTTTAAATCAAAATATGCAACAAAGCAGGAAATCGAACCTGCGCCTAATTTTCAAGCAGTATTTTGTATTGATGAAAGAGAGTGCTCTATAAGAAGACATTTGGAACATGTGGCTGCACCCTGTGCAACTTTTGGAGCGCCTGGTTTTTTTGGAGTTGAATTTTATTTTCAACCGCAAAACGGAAAATTTTACGAAAAACTATGTCCAGCGCCTGTCACACCAAAATATTTAATCAAAGAATTTGATAGCTTACAAAAAAGACCACATTCTATTTTTTACCATAAAGTCGCCGACTCTTTTATGGGGGGTATTATTTTTAGTATGACCGCAGGAATTGTTTCCATTTTTGAGCTTATACGTAATTTATTTTTTCCTAAAATGACACCAGCCATTTCTGATGCATTTTCACATGTGGAAATAAATTCAACATTAACAATTGAAAACAAAAGCCCGAACGATATAGAGCAAGGACTGCAAATAGGATTTACAATTGCCGAAATGACCCAGCGCGTCGAAAGCCAACTCAAAAACATGGGACTTGTCGAAAATTTTGCTGCTATTATTTATATTGTAGCACATGGATCAAGCAGTGCCAATAATCCACACCATGGCGCACATGATTGCGGCGCATGCAGTGGAAGGCCGGGATCGGTGAATGCGCGTGTATTTTCAACTATGGCAAATCATAATGAAGTAAGAAAGCAATTGAATGAAAAAGGCATTCATATTCCTGAACAAACATGGTTTGTAGGTGCATTACATGACACTGCTGCAGACCAAATTAAATTTTATGATACGGACAAGATACCCCCTATTTTAAATGAAAAACATAAATTATTTTCTGGACAGTTTGAAACAGCATTGGATTTAAATGCACAAGAAAGATCAAGAAGATTCGCATCAATTAATACCAAGGCTAATTTAAAGCAAATACGAAAAGAAATTAAAAACAGGTCTGTTTCGCTTTTTGAGCCAAGACCAGAATTAGGACATGGATCAAATGCTTTATGTATTATTGGAAGAAGAGCTATTACTAAAAACATATTTTTAGACCGTAGGGCTTTTTTAAATTCTTATGATTACACAATAGACCCTACCGGGGATTTATTAGTTAGAGTAATTAGCCCTATTGGTCCAGTTTGCGGGGGCATAAATCTGGAATACTATTTTTCTAGAATTGACAATCAAAAATTGGGTGCAGGTACAAAGCTACCTCACAACGTGATGGGGCTTATTGGTGTATCCAATAGTAGCGATGGCGATTTAAGGCCAGGCCTGCCTTTGCAAATGATCGAAGTGCACGACCCTGTTAGATTATTAGTGGTAGTGGAGCAGGTTCCCGATATTGTTTTAAAAGTGGTAAAATCATCAGAAAACATATACAATTGGTATTCAAAACAATGGATTCACTTAGTCGTCATTAATCCAATTGACGGGAATTTATATCAATTTAAAAATGACCAGTTTGAGCCCTATGAAACTGTTTCTATTAAGACGGAAAAGGTTCAAAATTTTCAACAGCTTTTTGAAAATGCAACTGAAATGTCTGCTTTTACTATTGAAAATGCTACTACTGAAAATTTACCAATTTATTATTTAAACTAAGTACATGGAAAAATATTTACAATTCTACATTTATATCCCTTTGCTAGGTTATGTACTAAGCTTACTTATTAATAAAAAAAGGGAAGCAATTATTGCAAATATTGCATTAGGTACTAGTTTTATACAATTCGTTTTTTTAATAGTCTTTTCAATTTTTTGGTATTTAGCTGGCGCACTCGCTTTAGACATCAAACAAGTTACTTTATTGACAACCCCAGAATTTGATTTTTTTATCGATTTCTTTTTTGATCGAGTATCCTTAGTTTTTCTTTTTGTGGGAAGTATTTTAACCTTACTGGTGTCGGTATTTAGTAAATATTATATTCATCGAGAACCTGGGTTTAAAAGATATTTTAATAATGTTCAATTATTTTTTTTAGGGTACAGTATTGTCGTAGTTTCTGGAAACTTTGAAACTTTATTTTTAGGCTGGGAGATGATTGGCGTTACTTCTTTTTTATTAATTTCTTTTTACAGAAATCGGTACTTACCTGTAAAAAATGCAATGAAAGTAGTTTCTTTGTACCGACTTGGTGATGTTTTTTTAATTTTAGCAATGTGGCTAAGCCATCATTTTTGGCATGGAAATATCTCATTCTATCAAATCCTTGATTTTGAAAAAACAGCAGCCTTAATACAAGATCATCAAGTTTTAGCCACTTTTATTGGCATTTCAATTGTTATTGGCGCTTCTATTAAATCGGCGATGTATCCATTTTCATCCTGGGTGGCGAGGGCCATGGAGGGCCCTTCCAGTTCTAGTGCCATATTTTATGGCTCTTTGTCAATCCATTTAGGGGTATTTCTTTTGTTAAGAACTTACTCTTTTTGGCAACACATGGTTATTATTAAAATTCTAATCATTGCACTAGGCCTATTGACTAGCTTAATTTGTAATTCTATTGCAAAAGCACAGCCTACCGTAAAAACACAAATTGCCTACGCTTCCATTACACAAATAGGCATTATTTTTATTGAAATTGCATTGGGGTATCACCAACTAGCATTATTTCATTTCATGGGGAATGCATTTTTTAGAACCTATCAAATTTTAGTTTCTCCTTCGGTTTTAAATTATCTAATACACAATCAATTTTTTACAGGGGTAGTTAAAAATATAAAACTACCAAGCAGGTTGTCCAATACTTTTTATATGCTTTCAATAAAAGAGTATAATATGGATATTACTTTGTTTAAGTATTTTTGGCTGCCATTTAAAAAACTAAGTACCACCCTTTTATTTTTTAATAATAGGTTTTTTTATATTTTGATATTAATTCTTTTTTTATTAGGCATTTATTTAGATATCAATACCTTTCAATTGCACCCTGTATTACTACAAACCTTTGTTTACTTATTTTCATTGATAGCGTTAATTTTAATTTTATTATCATTTAATGAACGGGCATCTAGTATCAATGCTTGGCTAAATGTGGTATATGGGCATCTTTTTATCATGATGAGTATATCCATCAATAGCCATATTCAATTTAAATATTTATTGCTTTATTTAGTAAGCATATGTTTTTTTGGAGCTATAGGGTATAAAGCTATTAAGAATTTAGAAAAAGAAACTGACTTAATTACACTAGATCAATACCATGGCAATAGCCAAATGCACCCCAAATTGTCCATTTTATTTTTAGTAGCCTGTTTGGGATTAATTGGATTTCCTATTTCTCCTTTATACATAGGTATTGATTTACTTCTTACATACATTGAAAGCGACCAATATCTTATCATGATATCAGTTGCCTTGAGCTTAATTTTTATAGAAATATCATTGTTGCGTATATATACCAGACTCTTTTGCGGAATACCATTAAACGCTAAGGAGCCTATTTCATTTAAATCGGCTTAAAATTATTTTTTTTCAATTAACATTTTTAACTTTATTAAAATTTCATTATGAGTCAATCTAATCACATTTCCACTTTTTCTGCAAAATACCTTAAGGATGACTTACCAGCAGGCTTGGTTGTTTTTTTAGTGGCCTTGCCTTTATGTTTGGGTATTGCTTTAGCCTCTGGTGCGCCATTATTTGCAGGCATTATTTCAGGAATTGTAGGCGGCATTTTAGTAGCATTTTTAAGCGGTTCAGCCTTAAGTGTTACAGGTCCTGCTGCGGGTTTGACGGTTATTGTTTTAAACGGAATCACTGAATTAGGTAGTTATGAAACATTTTTATTCGCGGTGGTACTTGCTGGAATTATTCAAGTGGTGCTTGGTTATTTAAAAGCAGGGGTAATAGGCTATTATTTTCCTTCTAGTGTTATTAAAGGAATGTTAGCCGCTATTGGTATTATTTTAATTTTAAAACAAGCACCTGTGGCTATAGGATACATAAAGAATTCAGGCGTACAATATCATATCGGAGCTATCATCATTGCTGCAATTTCTATAGCCATTATTTTAATTTGGGATTTACCAGGCTTAAAAAAGTTCGCATTTTTTAAATTTGTACCAGGCGCTTTAATAGCTGTTATGGTGGGCATACTCTTGAATAATGCTTTTGTTAGTCTACAGCCAGCATGGGTTTTAGATGCCTCGCAATTAGTTAAACTTCCAAAGGCGGCGAGTATGAATGATTTCGTTAATCAGTTTACGCTACCCGATTTTACCCAATTTGCAAATTATAAAGTTTATGTTTTAGCTATTACCATTGCCATTATTGCAAGTTTAGAATCTTTATTAAGTACCGAAGCTGCAGATAAATTGGATCCCTTTAAAAGAATTACCCCTACCAATCAGGAATTAAAAGCGCAGGGTTTTGGTAATATTGTATCTGGTTTAATTGGCGGTATGCCAATGACTGCTGTAATAGTGCGTACTTCTGCTAATATAAATGCGGGAGGCAAAACAAAAGTATCGGCAATCTTTCATGGTGTATTATTGTTAGTGAGTGTTGCATTTTTTGCTTCCTACTTAAATTTAATTCCTCTACCATGTTTAGCTGCAGTCTTATTAGTGGTGGGGTATAAATTAACCAAGGTTTCTTTGTTTAAGGAAATGTACAAATTAGGTTGGGAGCAATTTATCCCATTTATCGTCACCGTTGTTGCAATACAGTTTAGTGATTTATTAAAAGGAATTTCCTTAGGTATGCTGGTAGCTATTTTTTATATTTTAAGAACGAATTATAGAAGGGATTACAAATTCCACCAAGATTCAAAAGTAGAAGGTGGTTTGATTACTATTACATTAAGTGAACATGTAACTTTTATAAACAAAGGAAGTATTGCACTTAAATTAAGTAATATTGAAAATGGCGCCAGTGTTGTCATTGAGGGGAAAGACGCTCATTTTATTGATTTAGATGTTCTTGAAATATTATATGATTTTAAAGAAAATTCAATGCAAAAAAATATCAATGTTCAATTTAAAAATATTCCACTAAGGGTAAAGCTAAGTGGCCACTAAATATTTAATTAGGGTATATTCATTTATAAAAACTTAAAACTATTTCTATGGAAAAATCATACAAAAAATTATTAGACAATAATAAAAAATGGGTTAAAGAACAGCTAGTGCTGGACCCACAATATTTTGAAAACTTAGCTAAAGGACAAACGCCAGAATACTTATGGATTGGCTGTTCGGATAGTAGGGTGCCTGCTAATACAATTACGGGAACAGACCCGGGTGAAATGTTTGTACATCGCAATATTGCCAATATGGTGGTACATACCGATATGAACATGTTAAGTGTTATATCTTATGCGGTACAAGTGTTGAAAGTAAAACATATTATAGTATGTGGGCATTATGGCTGTGGTGGTATTCTGGCCGCCATAGGGAATAAGCAGGTTGGTTTAATTGATAACTGGTTAAGACATATTAAAGATGTCTATCGCTATCATCATAAAGAATTAGATGCTATTGCTGATGAGAATGAAAGAGCTAAAAGATTTGTAGAAGTAAATGTGATGGAACAAGTGCACGATTTAGGCAAAACATCCATTGTTCAAAATGCTTGGAAA
>JABMML010000217.1 GCA_013205585.1 Chitinophagaceae bacterium
ATCACAAACTCAATCACAGTGCCTACTTTTCTTGGGTCTTTCAATGCTTCTAAGCCTCCTAAATAAATAGTTAATAAAGTACTAATGCCTATCATCAAGGCCATGGTAGGAGCATAAAAAGCTTCTACTTTTGCAAGGCTAACTGCATTTTTTCGGTAGAGCTCACTATTGGTTTTAAAAAAACCTAACATGGCTTTTTCTTGCACAAAAGATTTTATGACTCTAATACCCGAATACGATTCTTGTGCATTGGTGGTTAAATCAGAAAGTTGCCCCTGAATTTTTTCACTTTTCTTATTAATAATGCTATTGACAAAATAAATAGTAATAGCCAGAATTGGAAGTGGTGCAAGTACATATAAACTAAGGCGAACATCTTTACTAAACATATTATATAAGCAAAAGCCAATCAAAGACACCAAGTTTATCAAATACATTATGGAGGGGCCTGTATACATTCTTACCCTACTTACATCTTCAGTAATACGACTCATTAAATCGCCTGTGCTATGGGTCTTATAAAATTCAGTATCTAGTTTTTGATAATGCGCATAGACCTGATTTTTTTGATCAAATTCAATATGCCTACTCATTACAATAATGGTTTGACGCATAAAAAACATAAAAATGCTTCTTACAATGGCTAATACCAATATAGTAACACTACAAAAGGTAATTAACCAAGCAAAACTAAAATTGTTGCTTGCACTTAAATTACTAATCCAGTTTACAATAAATTCATTGTATAAGGAAGGGGCTGGTTTACCCCCAGGAAGTTTAGCTTGTACCAAACCCACCACATATCCGGTAATTTGGGGGGCCAAAACGGCAAGATAATTGGTCGCAATTACTAGTAGAATTCCGGTAAAAAACCGAAACCTATACTTCCAAAAAAACACATTCAGTGCCGACAATTCTTTCACCTAGACCATTTTTGTAAAGATACATGGTAGTCAATAAATTAGCGCATTTGTTTAAGCCCAATTAATGCAAGTATTTTTTGCATAATTGGGTTTCCCTTCCTACATTTGCCGCGGAGAGTTGGCAGAGCGGTCGAATGCGGCAGTCTTGAAAACTGTTGACTGTAACAGGTCCTGGGGTTCGAATCCCTAACTCTCCGCAGAATGAACAAAATAAGGGGCTTTTAGCCCCTTATTTAATGCCCAAAAGCGAACGAAGTGAGCAAATGTTGAGGGAGCATAAAAATGAAGCTTGCTTCGATTTTGATGCGAACGAAGCATTTAAAATGGCGCAGCCATTTGCTTTTGGGCATTAAAAGAATGGCTATTCTCATTTTTGTTCATTCTCGCCCCCACAAAGGGCTGCCGGAGCAAAGCGACGGCAATCAAGTGGTAAATAGATTATTTTCTAAGTTTAAATAGGGTCAAATTAAACCTATTTATTAGGTAATTAACCGAACAAAATTGTCATTATAATTCAGGTATGTTTAAATAAAAAAATGCCTACTATTCTATACATCTATGGTTGGAGATTATTCTTCTATTCCAATGAAAAAAATGAACCTATTCACATACATGTTCAAAAAGGTGATTTTGAGGGTAAATTTTGGTTAAAAATTGAAGAAATATCAATAGAAGAAGCTTTTTGTTATAATTTTACCCCAGCAGCAAAAAGAGAAATTAAAAAAATAATATACCAACATTTTGATCTTATAGTAGATGCTTGGTTTAGACATTTTATAAACCCTGAAAATGGAAAAATTGAATAATATAGAATCAATACAATTTACAAAAGAAACGCTTTTGATTAAAATTGATAATATAATTCATCAATTAGATTTAAAAGTTATCTCAAATAAATTACTTATAGCTTCTGAAGAAGAAAGAAATAATTATATTATATCTCCTGCCAATTATGGCATTCATTGGCCAATGATAGATGAGGATATTTCTCTAAATATTCTTTTACAATAATAAACACTACTGCACCCCTTCCCCACGAAAGGAAACAGTCTTATTCAAATTCCCGCTAAAAAATAAGTTAGCCGACTTTGAAAACATACCCACCGCAGAACCATTAAAGCCTAAAACCACAGTGGCAGTAGCGCCAGGAAGAATTACTTGATCCTTGGTATATTTTGGAGTGGTACAACCACATCCCACCATTACATTATCTAAACTAATATTATAATTACTAATATTTTGAATACTTACGGTAAATTCAGTTGATTTCCCAAAAGCAATTTTACCCATATCATAATTATCATTGGTGAACTTCAAAACCTTCGCAATGTCTACTTGAGCATGCGTTGAATTGGTTTGAGCGTTCACAGTTAAAAAACCTAATAACACCATCACAACTAATAAAATCTTTTTCATAAAATATTATTTATTCTTTTATCAAATTACTTACAATACTGCGCAATAAACTTATCTATATCAGGATAATTTTTCTTTTTAGCCGCTTGTAAAGGGCCACAAGCATCACTATTCTTTCCCATGGATACAAGTGACATGGCTTTAAAAAACTCAGACTTACCTGTATTATTATTTGCAAAAGAAGATGCTTTTTCAAAATAAGGAATACTTTTTTCAAAATTCTTATTCGTATAATAACAAATAGCTACATTTTCATAATGCGTATAATTATTAGGCTCAACCGAACTTGCTTTTATATACATACTAGCTGCTTGTGTATATTTTCCTTTTGCAAATAGCTTTCCTCCGTCTGTAGAATATTGATTGGTGAAAACGGCTTGTCCGCTACCTTGACTTCCCAAAACTCCTCTAGAAAGTAGGTTTTTAGCATTCAAGAGTGGTACTGTATCTTTTGGAAAATGAACATAGGCGCTATCTAAGATATTGATCATGTTTTTATCGGCCCCGCCCTTCACTTCATACATAGCCATTAAATATTGATTCACGGCCTCACCCCCATCTCTATACTTCTTATAAACAGTATATATCTTATTAATTTCTACAGTATCTTTTTTCTTAGCAGCCGCATACAATGCATTTTTATAATAAGAAGTAGCCCTAGGCCAGTTGTAAAAAGCACGGTAAGCATAAAAAGCAGTACTATCGAAATTCTGCTGAGCAGAGAATATTGCTGTTTTAATAAAGTCGTTATAATGCAAGGCTGGGTTTACATTTTCACTTTCTCTCAATAGGCGCATCGACTCATCATACATTTTATCTCTAAAATAATACCTAGCCACCAAGGCTTTAATAGGAAGTGTAGAGGTAGATAAATTTGGGAACATAGGAAAGGCATCTTTTACTTCGTCTAATGCCATCTTAGGATCGGCATCAATTTCCCCCATTACATATTTTTGCACTTTCAAAGACTCATACACTTGGTTGTTGATGAAGATGGAACCACCAATTAATAAAAATCCAATGATAATATAGGCAGGTAAAACAAACTTAAATTGTTTTAGTTTTTTTGTGGGGTCCTTTTGAATTAAATATGCAGGCGCAAATAATAAGGCAACAGAAATTGTTAACATTGTTTGCATCGAAGTTCTTTCTGTAGGAAAATTCAGAAATGCATCTATAAAATAACAGGCAACTGCCATAAAACTAATGGTGGTGAAAAGGCGATAGTCTTTATACTTTTCTTTAAACCAAACTTGAAAGGTAAATACAAATGCGATTACAAACAGACCTAAATAAGCTAGCCCTCCTACAATGCCTAAATCGGCAGCAGCTTCTAAAAAATCATTGTGTGAGTGATAAGGAACATACAAGTCATTGGTAAATTCTTTTTCGTAAGGAATGCTAGCTAATTTCCAATTCCCATAACCATCACCTATAAAAGGGTGCTTCAAAAAATAGTCTATAGCGCCTTCCCATAAATGTAAACGACCAGAAGAAGCTTGGTTATTTAATTGAATGGACTGAATTCTATCTGTTACAGCACCACTAGAAGAGGCTTCGTTGATATTACTTAAAGCTAAATTTGAAAAGAAAAAGGCAAATACAACGGGTACTAAAAAATAAGCAATAGAAATAATTGAGCTTTTTATATTTTCTTTTTTTCTAAAATATAAAGTAGTGGCAGCAAATATGATCATAATGCCCAAGAGCGAAACAAATGTTGATCTTGTACTTAAAATAAAAATTGCAAATGAACCCACAAATAAGGTAATAACTCCAAATATTTTACCAAATATTTTTGTATTCAATATTAGATATAAGCAGAAAGGAAACTTAATAATTAAACTAGCTGCCATGACGTTTTTATTACCATTATTACCTGTTGCATTATTAGGGTTAAATGTACCCAGTTCAGAATCTATAGCTTCTTTAAAAGTTCGCATCACATAAAAAGCATCAAAAAATAGAACTATAGTAATTAATATTGCTAGGGGTAAATAGTAATTCTTAATGTCTTTTTTATATAATAGTATAGCAAAATTTGTAAAAATAAAAAAGGTACTTGCTAATCTTGCCAAACAGACAATGGCCTCAATGGCATTCATGGCATAGCTTATGGAAATGAGTGCCCAAATAAAATAAAAAGTATATAAGAGTGTAAATTGATGACTGAATACAGCTGAAATGGCTTCAGCATATATTTTTCTATTAATAAGAATATAGCCAAGTACCACCAAATCCACAATACTAGTATACAACCACTGTGCCCCCATTACATCGGCGCCTCCTAAATCAGGAATAAAGTGCACTGCTAAATAAATAGCAGAGAATAGCAAGAGTATATAATCAAATCCTTTTTTCATATATTAAAATTAGTATATTAATTGGATTTATTTAACCCGAACCTTCATAACCAGTTTTTTAATGGAACCTTCCCCTATCATGGGCGCATGCACATCTTCTGGGAAATAAATACTAAACATACCAGCCTGCATTTCAAAAAATAGTGTAGGTGCATCGGCATAAAATAGTACATCTTTTTCTTCACTGTATTCACCCTTGGGAGAAGAACAACTGGTTCTGGCTCTCCAACCCACAGTTTCTTTACCTTTTAATACAATTTGAATATCTATATAAGTATTATGGCATTCAAAACCCGCCAATGACTCTTCTTCAGGCACACAGTTCCCCTCTATTATAATAGCCTTAATATCTTCCCCGTCTACCAGTACCGTGCCTGGTTCTGCAATTAATAAATTATTAGTGACGATATAATCAATGGCCTTGGCAAATCTTGGATGCAGACTTGTATACTTATTTATTTCACTTAATTTATCTATTACCATGGTTCTACATTTTAGCGGTTATGATTATATTTTAGTTAGTTTAATATCCTTGCTACTATTTTTATTTCTTTTTAACTTCTTC
>JABMML010000218.1 GCA_013205585.1 Chitinophagaceae bacterium
CTGGTAAAGAGTTGACGTACAAAAAAGGCATGTTCAATTTGTCTACAACTAGGTATATTTTTCCATTGGTATTGTCCCAATAAAAATCATAAAAACCTTTTCGCAATTCCATATTTTTTGTTTTCTCTGCAATTGAATTGTTTTGTGCTTGCAGTAAAAAAGGAAAACATAATAACATTAAAATAATACGCATAAAAATGAATTTATATTAAAAATAAAAAATCCCGCCTCCACCGAAAAATCGGAAAGGGGGCGGGATTGTAATTTAAGTTTTTTTTTCTAAACTGTAGGTGTCGAATGAGTGGTAGGCTCTGTAGATAAAGTGGGCGCTACGACTGGAGCTACTGCCTTCTTTTTAGGAGCTGCTTTTTTTACTGCTTTTTTAACAGTTTTCTTAGCTACTACTTTTTTAGCTACTGCCTTCTTTTTAGGAGCTGCTTTTTTTACTGCTTTTTTAACAGTTTTCTTAGGAGCTACTTTTTTTGAAGTTTTCTTCGCTGCTTTTTTAACAGCTTTTTTTACTGCTTTTTTAACAGTTTTCTTAGCGGCTACTTTCTTTTTAGTACCTGCTTTTTTCTTACTTGACTTTGCCATTTTTGTTAATTTGATTTTGTGTAAACTAATTGAACAATAAAATTACATCGTTTTATTGAACTATATTAAAACATTTTCATTTTTTGTAATAGCTTTGTAAAATGAATACACCCATTACATTTATTTTGGGAGCAACGCCCAATGCAGACAGATATAGTTATATGGCAACTGCCTTGTTAGTAGAAAAAGGACATACGGTTTATCCTTTTGGGATAAAAAAAGGGGAAATACTTAGCACTCCTATCATTAATGAATGGCCTACGAATGAGCGCATAGACACTGTCACTCTGTATTTGGGCCCATCTGCACAAGAAACCTACTACAATGCTATTATAGATTTGAAACCTAGAAGAATTATATTTAATCCGGGTACAGAAAATCCAATTTTGAATAGTTTAGCCACCGAAAAAGGAATTGAAACCATTGAAGCCTGCACTTTAGTGATGCTAAAAACAGGACAATACTAACTGTTTTAATTTTTCATTAATTTTTAAATTGACCCCAGGTAGACCTGTCTAAATTGCGATATTGGATGGCCTCGCTAATATGCTCTTCTTTTATGGTAGTATTTGCTTCTAAATCGGCAATCGTTCGACCCAATTTTCTAATTCTATCATAGGCCCGAGCGCTTAATTGAAATTTTTCCATCGCCAATGCTAATAATTTTTCGGCTGCAGGGGAAAGAACGCCCCATTTTTTTAATAAAGCCTCGTTCATTTGGGCATTGGTATAAATGCCTGGCTCATTTTGGAACCTTTCTATTTGAATGGCTCTTGCTAATTCAACTCTTTTAGCAATTTCGAAAGAGTTTTCAGCAGTTTCGGATTTAGTCAGTTCATGATAGGGTACAGGGGTCACTTCAATATGCATATCAATTCTATCTAATAAGGGTCCTGAAATTTTATGAAGGTATTTCTGTATTTGTGTAACACTACAATGACAGGGTTTCTGCGGATGGTTATAATAGCCGCAAGGACAAGGGTTCATAGCTGCGAGTAACATAAATCTGGCGGGAAAATTGACCGTCATTTTAGCCCTGGCAATACTCACGGTACCCGCTTCCATGGGCTGTCTTAGTACTTCAATCACGGATTTATTGAACTCAGGAAGTTCATCTAAAAATAAAACTCCATTATGGGCTAAAGAAATTTCTCCAGGTTGAGGGTGGCCACCTCCTCCAATCATGGCAATGGCTGATAAGGTATGATGCGGTTGCCTAAAGGGCCTTTGACTTATTAATTGTTTATCCAATGGAATCTTTCCACTTACACTGTAAATTTTACTGGTTTCAAGTGCTTCGTTTTTATTTAAAGGGGGCAAGATAGAAACGATACTTTTTGAAAGCAAGGTTTTTCCAGCACCGGGTGGTCCAATCATAATTAAATTATGTCCTCCTGCACTTGCAATTTCTAAAGCACGCTTGGCTGCTGACTGCCCTTTTATATCTGCAAAATTGGGGCCAGTTTCGGTTTGAATATTTTGAGCTATAGTAGTATTGTCTTGCCGCAGCTTACTTTGTTTTTCATCATAGGGGTTGTTTAAAAAATAAACTACTTCCTGTAAAGAAGAAAAAGCAAAAACGGGAATACCTTCTACCATTAAAGCCTCTGCAGCATTTTGTTTAGGAATAATCATGGCTGCAAAGCCTTCTTCTTTAGCTTGCATGGCCATGGCGAGTATGCCTTTAATGGGATATAAACTACCATCCAGACCCAGTTCGCCCATGCATACATATTTTTCAATGAGGGAAGGGTTGGTAATTTGTTCCGAGGCAGCTAAAATGCCAATGGCAATAGGTAAATCAAAGGCAGCCCCCGATTTTCTTAAATCGGCGGGCGATAAATTAATAACAAGTTTAGTGCGCGGCATATGATAGCCATTAGACTTAATGGCGCTTTCGGTTCGGTCTAAACTTTCTTTGACAGCATTGTCGGGAAGGCCCACTATACAATAGCCTTGGCCCATACTTACATTTACTTCAATGGTAATAGTCACAGCGTCAATACCTACAATAGCGCTGCCCTTTATTTTTACAAGCATCTTTTTGCTTGAAACTAGCTTAGTTGCTAATACGAATTAAAGGTATTAATACTTGTTTTTGGTAATCTTTTTAAGCAGGTCCACCACGCCTTCTCTTTCTAGGATTAAATAGCCGAGTCTATCTTGACTCACTCCTTTTTTTAATTTATAATGAAAAATTAATTCTTTTTCTTTGACGGCTGTTTCAAAATAACTAAACTGTATATTATCGAAACCTTTTAAGCCATCGCTTATTTCATATAAATGGGTAGATATAATAAATAAACTAGTTCTTAAATTTTGCAAACCTTCAATAACGGCGCTGCTACATTTCATGGCATCTTGAATATTGGTACCTTTGAATAATTCGTCAATTAAAACAAAATATTTTTTACCGTCTATTATTTTTTCAATGGTATTTTTTATTCTTTGTACTTCATTGAAAAAATAGCTTTCTCCTTTTACGATATTGTCTTCAATGATTAAATTGGTAATAAGGCCATCAAATAAAGTCAATGCTAATTTTTTAGCAGGCACGCCAATGCCAATATGGGCTAGGTATAAAACAATACCCGTTGTTTTTATAAATGTGCTTTTGCCAGCCATATTTGCCCCCGTTAAAAAAAGTAAATTACTTTGATGGCTAAGCGATAGTTCATTATCAACAGCATTATTTACTAGGGGATGAATGGCAGCACTGACTTCAAAAATAGGTGTATCATTTTCTAGCCAAGTAGGAAAAACAAAGCTATAATTTTTAGAAGCCATGGCCATACTATAATAGGCGTCTAGTTCGTAATAATATTCTAAAAGCTGTAGGGTATTATTTTTATAATGATAAAGGAAAAAATGACAGAAAGAAAGTACCGTTTGTGGGTTCTGTAACTTAGTAGAAGCGGGGAGGCTAGCTAAAGAAGGGTGGTTCGTATATTTTTTAATTTTTTGAACCAGCGATTCAATAATAGGATTATCCTTTATGTTTTCAAATACCGACAACCATTTATTTAAATTTTCATAAAATAAAATTAAATGCTCTAGTGAATAAAGAAGTAAGGAATAGTCTGAAGCGCTCATAAATTGATACCAGTAGGCAGCAGGCAAACTAATTTGTGTAGGAATTCTTTTAAATCCTGTATCAAAAAATTTCTCAATGACAATTGTAGTGCCATTGGTAATTGTCAATGCTTCTACAAAATTGATATTGCCTATAAAATAAGCAATGGCATTTTGTCTTTGCTCAATGGAGGCTATAGTAGATAATGGATTTGAAAGGTAATGGTCTAGTTGTATTTTGCCCCCATTGGACTTGCAAAAATTGAGATGAGATATAAGACCGATTGACTCTTCGTTATCAAATAAGCCAATATCTTTTAAAGTAATTTTATCCACCTGCATAAAATTACATTTAGCTTCTTGTAAATTGAAGGCGTTGTCCTTTCTTGGCTTCATTAAATTCCCCTTCATGGTATACTTTATATCCATTTACAAAAGTGGTATTCACTTGGTAAGGAAAGCTGCTGCCTTCAAAAGGGCTCCAGCCACAGTGGTATAAAATATTTTCTTTAGTAACTGTGTAAGGGGCTTTTTTAACAAGCACTAAGTCGGCGTGGTAGCCCTCTCTAATAAAACCACGGTCTTTAATTTGAAAACAAGTAGCAACTGCATGACTCATTTTTTCTACCATCTTCTCCATACTCATTTTTCCTTCATCAACATATTTAAGCATTAATAGTAGACCATGTTGAACCAGCGGCAGGCCAGCATGGGCTTGCGCATAAGCTTCTTGTTTCTCCGCCCAGGTATGCGGTGCATGGTCGGTGGCAATGACATCTAGTTGGTCATTCAATAAGCCTTCCCATAATGCATTTTTATTTTCTGGCGCTTTAATGGCAGGGTTGCATTTAATTAAATTGCCTAAACGCGCATAGTCATTAGCGGTAAAATGTAAATGATGCACACAAACTTCTGCAGTAATTCTTTTCTCTGCTAAGGTTCTTAAATTAGAGAATAATTGTAATTCTTTAGCAGTGCTAATATGTAAAATATGTAATCTTGCATCAAATTTTTTGGCCAGTTGAATGGCTTTTAAAGACGATTCAAAACAAACTTCTTCGTCTCTAATAATAGGATGGTCGGAGGTCTCTAAAATAGGTTTGATGGCTTCTAGCGCTGCTTTATTTCTTTTAATAAGACTTTCTTCTTCACAGTGTGTAGCAATTAATAATTCAGTACCGCCAAATATTTTTTCAAGTACCAATGGGTTTTCTACTAATAAATTACCAGTAGATGATCCCATAAATATTTTCAATCCGCAGACATCCTTTTTTTTATCGTTGGTCTTTAAAATCTCTTCCAAGTTGTCTTGAGAAGTACCCATGTAAAAAGAATAATTAGCTAATGAAGTTTGGGCGCCTATTTGATATTTATCTTCTAATAATGCTTGTGTAAATACAGGTGGTTGTGTATTGGGCATTTCCATAAAGCTGGTGGTTCCACCTGCTACAGCTGCCTTGGCCTCGCTATAAATATTGGCTTTATGGGTTAAACCTGGCTCTCTAAAATGCACTTGATCATCTATTACACCAGGAAGTAAAAATTGGTTTTCACCATCTATTTCAGTAATGCCACCAATGGATTCAATTTGACTTGCAATTTTTTCAATACGGCCGTCTTTAATCAAGACATCGCCCTGAATGGTTTTGCCTTCATTTATAATTTGCGTATTTTTTATTAAGTAGCTATTCATAAAAAATTAGTTTTCTATATGAATGGTGAAATAAACAAAATTACCCGAAATATTTCTAATACTAGATAAAAGCGCATCTCCTTTATTTAAATTTCTTAGACCGTAACTAAATTTTACTTCTGGTGAAATAGTGGCGTACTGTAAATAAAAACTTACCCCTAGGCCCATTTCATAACCATAGTCAAGTCCATTGAGTGTATTATTATAAGGAATGCTGCTACTTGTTGCAGCATTTTTACTCAAGATTACAGATCTGTTAGATCCTAATAAATCGAAGTCTACTTTACCGCCCAAAAAAACATAATGACGCATAAGATCTGTGAAACGAAATGCATTGTATCTGTCCGACTCTATTTTGATTGCCAAGGGAATATTAATGATAGCAGAAGCCGCATTCATTGTGAGCGTGTCTGAAGGATTATTTCTTTTAGTATACGTATATAAATTTTTGGAACCTGCAATGAGTACAGTGGGGTTTAACCTAAGTAATGTATGGGCGCTTAATCTGAGTGTGCCTATGAGCCCTAAGTTTAAAGCTAGATTGCTTTTTGGATTAATACTACTAACTGCACTTGAATTAGGAACAATAAAATCAATATTTCTATTAAAATTAAGATAGTTATTGTTTAAGCCAATACTCATTCCTAAATAGTAAGGCAGTTCATCGTGGAAGGGTTGATACACTTCGCCTCTTTGCGCTATGGACGCAAAAGAAATGCAAAGCAGTAAAGCCCCCGTGATTATTTGCTTGCGCAGTAAATGCTGCATATGCCTAAACTTAATTTTTCTTGTGAAACATTTTTAAATCCTGCTTGCTCTAATATAGTTAAAAAAGCAGCGCCTTCTGGAAAAGCAATCACACTTTCATTTAAGTAGGCATATGCTTCTTTGTTACCTGAAAATAATTTTCCAATACTAGGGGTAACCCATTTCATATAAAAAGTATAAATAGGTTTGAACCAAAAACTGCTGGGTTGTGAAAATTCTAAAATAACGAGCTTGCTGCCAGGCGTTAATACACGATGAATTTCTTGTAAGCCTTTTTCTAAATTCGCAAAATTGCGCACTCCAAAAGCCACCATGGCTCCATCAAATGTTGAAGCTTCAAAAGGAATGGCTGTGCTATCACCTTGGCTTAATTGAATTTTTTCGTTCAAGCCTTTGTCTTTAATTTTCACTCTTCCATATTGCATCATGCCTTCTGAAATATCAATGCCGGTAATTTTTTCGGGATGAATTTGTCTATATGCCATTAGGGCCATATCGGCCGTGCCAGTGGCTATATCTAATAAGTGCTTAATTTTTTTATCTTTCAAATGAGCAATGGCCTTTTTACGCCATCCTTGGTCAATACCTAAACTTAAAAATCGGTTTAAAAAATCGTAGCGCTTTGCAATAGAATCAAACATACTGGCTATCTGTTCTTTCTTTTCGGCATTGCTTTGGCTATAAGGAACCACTTTATCATGTGCAAATTGACTCATGGCGCAAAGATATTGAATTTGTGCTGCTTTTTGGGTAGTGTAGTTCTTAACAAATACTTTTATCTTCGTAGTGCATGAAAGCACGTATTTATAAGTCTACAGGTAGTTGGTATTCGGTCAAATCCGAAGCAGGACTGTTTTATCAGGCCCGTATCAAGGGGGTAATTAAGTTAGACAATATTACCTCTACCAACCCTATTGCCGTGGGCGATTGGGTAGAATATGATATGGAAGATGAGCAGCGTGGAACGGTAATGATCTCCGAAATTCTTGACCGAAATAATTATGTAGCAAGACAGTCCCCTCATAATAAAAGACAACAACATATTATTGCCTCCAATTTAGATCAGTCTATTTTACTGGGCACTTTAAAATCGCCTAAAACCTCTCAAGGTTTTATTGACCGCTTTTTAATTTCTTGTGAAGCTTTTCATATACCCGCTATTATTGTTTTTAATAAATCGGATATCTATGAAGAAAAAGAAATGCATACTTATGATGAAATGAAAAAAATGTATGAAGCTATTGGCTATCAAGTATTTTTAATAAGCGTAGAGAAAAAAGAAGGTTTAGACATTGTACAAAAATTACTCAAGAATAAAACCACACTTATTAGTGGGCATAGTGGGGTAGGAAAATCTTCCCTTATAAATTATTTATTTCCACATTTAGATTTAAGTACGCAAGAAGTAAGTGATTGGAGTGGGAAAGGTTTGCACACTACTACTTTTGCACAAATGTATGACTTGCCTGAAGGGGGCGCTGTCATTGACACGCCGGGTATGAGAGAACTAGGCTTAGTAAATTTAGAAAAAGAAGAATTAGCGCAATACTTTCCAGAAATGCGCGCCAAAATGAATGGTTGCCAATTTAACAACTGCCAACATATTAATGAACCAGGTTGTGCAGTAAAAGCAGCGGTTGAAAAAGGAATTATTACTGAAGCCCGCTTTTATAGTTATGTCGATTTATGGCATGGAATACAAGGGCCAATGTATTAATTTCAGTATTAATTTTAATACTAGTCTTAGAAATTATTTTAGTCTTTATTTTTTTGCGTCGTTGTACGCCTCAAACCAACTTGAATATTTTACATAGTTGTCGGCAATTCTATTTATCTCACCTGTAATCATAGCCTCAGATACCATTTTTACTTTTTTAGCGGGTACGCCAGCATAAATACTTCCTTCTTCTACAATGGTGCCTTCTAAAACCACTGCACCTGCAGCAATAATGGAATTAGAATGTACCACGCAGCCATCCATCACAATACTACCCATGCCTATTAATACATTATCATGAATAGTGCATCCATGCACGAGCGCATTATGTCCAATAGAAACATTATTGCCAATAGTAGTGGGGTGTTTTAAATAGGTGCAATGAATGACAGCGCCGTCCTGCACATTTACCTTATTGCCCATTTTAATATAATGCACATCGCCTCTAAGTACGGTATTAAACCAAATGGAGCAGTCATTACCCATAGTGACATCACCTGCAATGGTGGCATTAGGTGCTATAAAACAATTTTCACCAAATTGTGGATCTTTCCCTTGAAGACTTAGTATGGTTGACATAAAAATGCGACTTTTGTACTGCAATTTAATAGTTATTATGTCCAGTATTAACAATAGACATCTTTTTTTTCAGCATTTAGCGCAAACCTCGGATAAACCTATTGGTATCGAAGTGGCCTCTGCCGAAGGCATTTATATTAAGGATGTGAATGGGAAAAAATTTGTAGATATGATTGCAGGATTTAGTGTTTGTAATATTGGACATAGTCATCCAGATGTGATTCAAGCTATTCAGCAGCAGGTTGAAAAGTACATGCATGTAATTGTCTATGGAGAATTTATACAAGCACCACAAGTGCAATATGCAAAGGCCTTAACAAATTTGCTTCCAGAAAATTTACAATCGGTTTATTTTACCAGTAGTGGAGCGGAAGCAACAGAAGGTGCTATGAAATTAGCAAAGCGTGTAACGAAGCGAACAAAAATTATTTCTTTTATAGGAGGTTATCATGGAAGTACACAAGGTGCATTAAGTATAATGGGCGATGAGTATTTTAAAAATGCATTTAGACCACTTCTTCCAGAAACGCTTCAATTAAGGTATAATAATATGGAAGACCTTGAACAAATAGATGCAACCGTGGCCTGTGTTATTGTAGAGCCTGTGCAAGCAGAATCGGGAATTACACCCTCTAATAAAGAGTGGCTAGCAGCTATTGCTGAAAAATGTAAACAACATTGTGCGCTATTTATTTTTGATGAGATACAATCTGGTTTTGGCAGAACAGGATCTTTGTTTGCTTTTGAAAAATATGGCATTGTTCCCGATATATTATTAGTGGGCAAGGCCTTGGGCGGCGGCCTTCCACTAGGTGCTTTTATTAGTCATCCAAAAATGATGGCGCTACTTACTGAAAGCCCTGTACTTGGCCATATCACTACATTTGGAGGTAATCCGGTTTCTTGCGCCACTGGTCATGCGGCTTTAAAAGTTTTGCTAAATTCAGGATGGATACAAGAAGTGGCCGAGAAAGAAAATATTTTAGTGAAAGAAATGAATCACCCTTCGATTATAAATAGAACGCATAAAGGTTTATGGATGTCGCTTCAATTTGAATCGGATATGCTAACAAAAAAAATAGCAGCTACTTGTGTAGAAAATGGAATAATTACCGATTGGTTTTTATTTGCAGAAAATCGTATTCGCATTGCACCTCCATTATGTATTACTGCCTTGGAACTTTCAGCTGCGATAAAGAATATTCAATTAAGTATAGATCAAGCTATTCAATAATTTTATAATTATTGTAATAGTCATTGCTCTGAGTAAATTAAAATAAATTGTTTACTTAGTATTAACAGTCTCCTGTTCTACAATATTTTCTATATAATGCTTCGTACTTAGGAATGATATGATGAATATCAAAAAGCTTTGCTTCTTTCAAAGCATTCTGCTTGAAGGCTTTTAATTTAGTTTCATCTTTTAATAATTCAATGGCATTTTTACTCATGGCTTCTACATCACCCACAGGGGAAGTGTAACCAGTAACTCCGTTAATATTAATTTCATTTAATCCACCTGCATCAGAACTAATGACCACGGTACTTGCGGCCATGGCTTCAAGCGCGGCTAGTCCAAAACTTTCATATTCAGAAGGCAATAAAAACACATCACTTACCGCTAAAATTTCTTCCATTTGTTCTTGCTTTCCTAAAAAACGAACATCGGCTTCTAGTCCGTATTGTCTGGTAAGGTCTTCGGCTAGGGGGCGTTCAGGTCCGTCACCCACCATTAATAATTTGGAAGGCAGAGCTGCATGAATATTTTTAAATATATCCATTACATTATCGATACGCTTAATTTTTCTAAAGTTAGAAGCGTGAATAATTATTCTTTCATTGTTAGGGGCAATTACTTGTCTAAAAGCAGCCACAGGTTTTTTATTGTACCTATGTACATCTACAAAATTGTGAATGACTTCTATTTCTTTTTTAATATCAAAATGTTTATAGGTTTCTTCTTTTAAATTTTCTGATACAGCGGTGATACTATCGCTTTCATTAATAGAAAAAGTAACTACAGGCTCATAGGTTTTATCTCGACCTACTAAAGTAATATCTGTTCCGTGCAGTGTGGTAATAACAGGAACCGACCTGCCTGTTTTTTGTTTTACAATTTGTTTGGCAGTATAGGCAGCCGATGCATGTGGAATGGCATAATGCGCATGTATTAAATCTAAATCGTGGTTTAAAATAACATCTACCATGGTGCTTGCTAAAGCTAATTCATAAGGAGGGTAGTCAAACAAGGGGTAGGTAGGTACCCTTACTTCATGGTAAAATATATTGGCATGAAAACCATTTAGTCTTACGGGTTGTTGGTAGGTAATAAAATGAATTTCATGGCCTTTTTCAGCCAAGGCTTTACCCAATTCGGTTGCCAAAACACCGCTTCCTCCAAAGGTAGGATAGCAAACAATTCCAATCTTCATTTTAGTACTATTGATTATGCAAATAACAACTTATTATTCAATAAAGTTTAATTATATTTAAGAATTATATGAACAAAAAATTTACCACCATGCGCACCCTTGTTACCTTACTATTATGCTTGCCCATACTGTCTTCAGCACAAACCAATCAAGACAGTATTAGTATTAAAAAATTAGCCGATGAAATTATGACTAACGGTAAGGCCTATGACCTACTTAGAGAGCTTACCAAAAATATTGGCGGTCGTTTAGCAGGCTCCCCTCAGCAACAAAATGCTGCTATTTGGGGCAAAAGAAATTTAGAGGCCATGCAACCAGATCAGGTTTTTATGCAGCCTTGTAAAACGCCTAGTTGGCAAAGAGGTGGCAAGGATTTTGCAGCTATTGTAACTGTTAATGGTAAAGCGCAAAACGAACCCTTAGCTGCTTTGGCTTTAGGAAATTCATTAGGTAGTAATGGACTAGTAGAAGCTGAACTGTTAGCAGTGGCTAATTTTGAGGAGCTAGAAAAAAGAAAAGACGAAGTAAAAGGAAAGATTGTTTACTACCATAGTGTTTTTAATCCTACAAGAATTCAAACTTTTACGGCATATGGAGAATCAGGAATGTATCGCGGTGCTGGTGCAAGTCGCGCTGCTAAGTATGGTGCAGTGGGTGTGATGATTCATTCATTAAGTACGGCTCCCGATAATGAACCTCATACAGGGGGCATGCGTTACGATGAGTCATTGCCAAAAATTCCTGCAGTGGCTTTAGGACCTAATGATGCTAAAGCACTTTGGGAAGCAGCTAAAACTTCGAAGATGCGCGTACAAATGCAAACCTATGGTTTCTTCTTGCCAGATGCAGATGAGAATAATGTAGTGGCAGAATTAAAAGGCTCTCAATTTCCAGAGGAGATAATTACCATTGGTGGCCACTTAGATAGTTGGGATGTAAATGAAGGAGCTCATGATGATGGTGCAGGTATTGTTCAAACAATGGAAATATTGCGTGCGATGAAAGCAAGTAATTATGTACCTAAACGCACTATTCGTTTTGTATTATTTGCTAACGAAGAGAATGGAGGAAAAGGAGGTGCTAAATATGCAGAGCTTGCGAAGTTGAATAATGAAAAACATATTTTCGCTTTAGAAAGTGATGCGGGCGGATTCACACCAAGATCCATTGGTATTAGTTGCAGTCCAGCACAATTCAAGAAATTTCAAACTTGGACTAGCTTATTAAAACCTTATGGAACTGAAATAACTGCCGGTGGCGGCGGCGCAGATATTGGCCCCTTAAAATCAGTGGTAAAGGATATTGTATTATCTGGACTTATTCCAGATAGTCAAAGATATTTTGATTTACACCATGCTAAAACAGATGTATTCGAAAATGTAAATAAGCGCGAATTACTTTTAGGCGCTGTGAATATGGCGGCAATCGTTTACTTAATAGACCAATATGGAGTGAATCCATAGTTTTTAATTTTAAGGGATGAAAAAATATTAATTTTTCGATTCGCCAAAAAAGGCTCACTCAAAATTATATTTCTTTCAAACCCTTAAAAAACTTTTACTACTTAAAGCGTTAAGTAGAAATAAAAAAGCCCTTAGTTTTTGCTAAGGGCTTTTTATATGCTGCTATAATATTGGTTGACAATAAAACATGTAGAAAATAATACTAATCATCGCCGAACTTTCGAGCTTGCGAGCAGTGAGAAGATGATTAGGTATTTTTTCTTTATGTTTTACTTCTAAAGGTCAGTTGAGTAGAACTTATCGGCTAAGGTTCATAGAACGCTCTTTGTATAAATTTCTAAAGTAAGGGTCGCGTAAGTCTTTGATAAACCTGATGGCTTCGCCGGTGCTTTTCATCTCAGGTCCTAATTCTTTATTCACCCCTGGGAATTTATCAAAACTAAATACAGGCTCTTTGATGGCGAATCCGTCTAGTTTTTTCTCCATTGTAAATTCAGTTAATTTATTGGCACCTAACATTACCTTGGTAGCAATGTTTAAATAAGGTATTTGATAGGCTTTGGCAATAAAAGGAGTGGTTCTTGAAGCTCTTGGATTCGCTTCTATCACATATACTTTATCGTCCTTTATAGCAAATTGAATATTGATAAGTCCCTTGATATTTAAAGCTCTTGCAATTTTTTCACTATAAAATTCCATGGTAGCCACAATCAGTGGTGTTAAATTAAATGCTGGTAAGACCGCATTACTATCTCCACTATGAATTCCTGCTGGTTCAATATGTTCCATCACACCCATGACATGAAAAGTTTCACCATCAAAAATGGCATCTACTTCTGCTTCTTGACAACGATCTAAGAAATGATCAATTAAAATTTTATTATTAGGAATATGTTTTAAGATGCTCACTACTGCAGTTTCTACTTCTGCATCATTAATTACAATACGCATTCTTTGTCCACCAATGACATAGCTAGGTCTTACTAGTACGGGGTAACCTACTTTATTGGCTACTTCAATGGCATCTTCTGCAGTATAGGCTGTTCCGTAATTGGGATAAGGAATACTTAATTCTTTTAGTAAATCGCTGAAGCGACCTCTGTCTTCTGCAATGTCTAAGCTATCAAAAGAAGTACCAATTATTTTAATACCTCTTTCGCTTAAGCGTTTTGCTAATTTTAAGGCTGTCTGACCACCTAACTGTACAATAACACCTTCTGGTTTTTCTAATTCAATTATTTCCCAAAGATGTTCCCAGAAAACGGGTTCGAAATATAATTTATCTGCCATATCAAAATCGGTAGAAACTGTTTCTGGGTTACAGTTCACCATGATGGCTTCGTATCCTGATTCTTTAACGGCTAATAGTCCGTGTACACAACAATAATCAAATTCAATTCCTTGTCCAATTCGATTGGGGCCACTGCCTAAAACAATAATTTTTTTCTTTTTCGTGGAGATAGATTCGTTAGAATTCAGCGTCTTGCTCATAGGTATTAAATTGTGTAAAAATACATCAGTGAAACCATTTCTACGAATTTTTATCCAAGGGTTTTCCACCAGCTTTTACCTTACTAGGCATAGCTCCTCCCAGCGGGTGGTATAGCGTTTACTGCGCCTTTCGCTACGCATTTTCCAGTTTTTTTGAGTGCCAGTAGTGCCAAATTTTAATATATCGTTGCGGTAGGCGGCATTCATATTGTCTATAACATTCATTAGTTTCTTACGCCTCGTGTCGCTAGGGGCCACAAACAAGTTGGTTTGAAGGCTGTTATCGGGGACAAAGTCGCTTAATATCACCCCTGCTTTTTTATAAATCTCACCCTCTTCAAATAAACTTTTACCTAGGGCCACCACGGCTTTAATAATATCGGGGCTAATTTGGCTAGGGTTGTCAAGTAGTGTGAAGCCACTTACTTGCCTGCCTCTGTGGTAGTATGCCTTGTCTAAATGTACAGGCGCTTTTTTGAGTAAAAAAACACTTACACCGCAGGCCGCACTATGTTGTCTTCTTAATTTTTCAGTGGCGCGGGCGGCATAGGTAGCAAGTGCTTCTTCTATTTCTTGCCAATCACTTACTTCTCTTCCAAACATGCGGGTAGTCGCAATCATTTTTTTTTCGCTACGAGGTGCTTGCATGCCATGTGTTTTATGTCCTTTTAATTCTCGTATTAATTTAATACCTGTAATGCCCCCTAAAAAACGTTTGCCCCAACTAAGGTCTTTGATACTAAGTGCAAAGGCTGTATGCACACCGTATATTTTTAATTTTTCACTATAGCTAAAACCAATACCCCAAATATCTTCCACTGGTGTTTCTTGTAAAGCTTTTTGTATTTTTTGAGTCGTATTTAAAATTACAATACAGCCCGTTTTTATTTTATTTTTTTTAGCCAGTCGGTTAGCGACTTTGCTTAATACTTTATTAGGCCCTACGCCAATGGACACAGAAATACCTGTCCAATTTTCAATGGTGTTTTTAATTTTGATGCAAAATGCTTCTAAGGCATCGGGCTGAATATGTGCTAAATCTAAGAAGGCTTCGTCTACTGAATACACTTCTACACAGCCCGGTGGCAGTAGCTGTCGCATGGTTTCCATTACACGCCAACTAAGGTCTCCGTATAAATGATAGTTAGAAGAAAAAGCCTGTACTTTATTTTTTTCAATGAGTTCTTTTGCTTGAAAATAGGGAACGGCCATAGCGATGCCTAATTGTTTCGCTTCGTCGGAACGAGATACAATACAACCATCGTTATTACTTAATACCACAATAGGGGCTTGCCTGAGTTGTGGTTGAAAAAGCCTTTCACAAGAACAATAAAAACTATTACAATCTACAATGGCTTGCACAAAAAATTATTTTCAAGATGAACCATTTTATAAACTATGTATGACAAAACTTACAATGCCCCAAGTACTATACTGTTCTAGTTGGGCCACTTGAATAATACCATATCTTTTATTTTCAGGAACGAGGCTAATACTATTTTCTTGTATTTGTAACCGGCGTACTAAAAATTCACCATTCAAAACAGCTACGACCACTTTGCCTGAACTAGCGGGCAAGCTTCTGTCTACAATTAAAATATCGCCGATATGAATGCCGGCACCTAACATGGCATCGCTGTTGACACGAAAGAAAAAAGTAGCGGGCTTATTGCGAATGAGTTGCTCGTTGAGGTCAATGCCCCTTTCCATAAAATCATCGGAGGCAGCTCCAAAACCGGTGGCATTGGCTTGTATAATTTGACCCGATTGGTACTGCTTATTAATTTGCTGGGTGGCAATTCCTTCCCCTGGGTCTCTATCTATAAATGACATAAAACTAAATTTATTAGCAATATTAACTAAATAATTTAGTATTTAGTATATTTATTTGTACCCTTTTTTTCTGCTATTTATACCCTGTTTTGGAGGGATTATTTTTTATAAGTGGTTTAATGTCAGTACTTTTATTGGGCATAATGCATCAATTTTTTACCCCATGGAGGCTATTTTAAAGCATATTGAAAATTTATATAATACAATTCATCCCCATGCTTGGGATCGAATTCAGAAAATACCTCAAAGTGGGGGAGACCGTATCTATTTTAGAATTAGTCAAGCAGAGAAATCTTGGATTGCGACTTATAATTTAAATATTAAAGAGAACCAGACCTTTATTTATTTCGCTGAACATTTTTATAAAAAGGGAATGCCTGTTCCTAAAATTTTAGCCGTCAATGAATCTTGCAATACTTATTTACAAGAAGATGTAGGTGCGGTTTCTTTATTAGATGTTTTAGAACAAGAAGGAAAAACAGAATCGGTATTTTTATTATTTCAAAAAAGTTTAACTGCCTTAGCTAAATTGCAAATTGAAGGCGCCAAGGGTTTAGATTATTCTAAATGTTTAACCTCTAAGTATTTTGGTAAGCATTCTATTTTAACCGACTTATTATATTACAAATATTATTTCTTAGATACTTTGCAATATGCTTATGACAAACAAGCTTTAATTGATGAGTTTGAAATATTAAGTGATCAGTTAGCGGTGAGTCATTTTGATAATTTTATGTTCCGTGATTTTCAGAGCAGAAATATTATGGTACAAAATGGTGAAGTGTATTTTATAGACTTTCAAGGAGGTATGCAAGGCGGCCTACCTTATGACGTGGCTTCCTTGTTATGGCAAGCGAAGGCAGGGCTATCTAATGAATGGAAAGAAAAATTATTAGATCATTATATTGCTGAATTACAAAAATTATTGCCTAGCCCTATAGAGGCTGCA
>JABMML010000219.1 GCA_013205585.1 Chitinophagaceae bacterium
GCCTAAGCCACCACCAATAAAAACATAAATTAGGTCCTTCATGGTATCGAAGTTAAACTAATTCTTTTTGTGAAATACAATGCTACTCATATGGCTGTAAATCGTCAGCATAAAGTGGACAAAATATAGTTTAAAACAGTATAAAATTCAGTCATTAATAATAAAAAAGATGAAAACCTCAGGTAGCTAAGGACCTACGAATAAACGTAAGTCCTTGATTTTCATTTAGCGAGACCGGGATTTGAACACGGGACCTCAGGGGGTGTTCTCGGCAAGCAGCGCTTTATTGTTTAATACATTCCTATTTTACTTACCTTTTAAAAGTAATTAAGACAATCTATTACAATTCTAACGCAGCAGCTCTATTTACAATTCTTGTAATCACTATTATTCCTAAAACTCTTATTGAATCATTAAAAAAGATTATATTCTATTTCTAAAACAATACATATGAAAAATATAATAACGATAATACTCTTAATTCTAGGATTAAATACCTTTGCTCAAAATAATAAAATATTATTGCCAGGTAAAACCTATAATTTCGAAATAAAGGACGGCACCAATAGAAGCGGAAAGCTAGATAGTATTACAGTCGATTATTATTATATCGATAATCCAGCAATGGGGCCAGACCGAATTAGGAAAACGGGTGTTTCTAAAATAAAAGAAATTAAAATGACTTCAAATGGAACTTTTGCAAATCCACATTACAGTAGGTATTTATTTGGACCATCAGCATTGCCTCAAACAAAAGGGGAAGTTTATTGGAATAATCTTGATTTTGAGTACAATACTTTGCAAGTGGGTGTAACTGAAAATTTATCTGTAGGCATGGGCGGTTTATTACTCACTTCTTTATTTTCAGGTTCTGCAGTTTTGATGCCTAATTTTAAATACTCATTTAAAATTAACGAGCAATCACATGTTGCTGTAGGTAGTATATTTTTACTGATAAATGGTAATACTTTTGGTTCTAATGTTTCTGCGGCTTTACCATTTTTAGTATATACCTATGGAAATTCTGAAGGAAATTTAAGTACTGGTGTTGGATGGGCGCATTCTGGTAAAGGCTTTGGTTGGGCACCCAAGCCCACTGGCTATTTAGCTGGGATGAAAAGAATTGCGCGCAATTGGGTATTTCAGGGGGAGGGTTATTTTTTAAGCAATAACACAGATAATACTATATACATTGCAACATTTAGAAATATAAGACCCACTTCCAGTTGGGATTTTGGGTTCATGCGCTTTCAAAGTAGTAATACCGTGGGTGCCTTTCCAATTATTGGGTATACCTTAAAATTCTAGTTAACAAAGGAAGCTCTATACTAATTTGTAAACTTATGAGGGATTTAAAAGCTGGAATTTTTCTCAAAAGCACTGCCGCTTTGAATGGCAGTTTCTTCGAGCATACAACCATTCTAATCGTTGAACACAATGAAGCCGGAACTATAGGGTTTGTAACTAATAAATCCTTTGGCAAGTCGCTGCATGAACTAATTGAATTCAATCACAGTAAACCATTTCCACTGATGGATGGCGGCCCCGTTGATAGAGATCACCTTTTTGTATTACACAAGCGACCCGATCTCATTGATGGTGGCAAACCAATACCCAATGGTCTTTATTTCGGTGGTAATATGGAGCAAGTTATTGAAGCCATTGACAACAGGGCTGCCAATCAACAAGAAATTCAAGTTTTTATCGGCTATTGCGGGTGGGATCTGGGAGAATTGGAAGCGGAAGTAGAAGAGGGAAGCTGGACATTTCTAAAAAGTACTTTATCTGCATAAAAAGTTCCAAACGGTATAAGTGAAGCTATAAAAGCCATAAACATTTTGAATATGCTCCAGCGATGTAAAAATGAAACTTGAAGCAGTAAAACGATATAAAGAATAAAAAGAATTCCATGCGCCAAACCAACAATATAATTGGGCTGTGGCAAAGAAAATTTGTACTTTAAAATCATCGTAAGACCTAAAAGTAAAAACGAACAACCTTCCATAAATGCTACAATGCGTAGTCTCCCCAATGCCGTTTTTAATAATTTATTTACCATTGTATTATATTTTTTAAATTACTGCTTAATAAAAACCATGCAGTGCTGCCATGGAAGATTATCTATATTTTTATCAAATCTAAAGCCTGCTGCTTTAAATTCTTTAATGGCCTGCGCTTCACTCATTTTATGAATGGTTTTAATGGGTACAGCTGAATCTTCGGACCTAAATTCTACAAGCACTAATTTACCGCCCTGTTTTAATGCAGCTCGCATCGATAATGCCATTTCATAAGGATAAGAAAATTCGTGGTATACGTCTACTAACAACATCATGTCAACGGAATTTTCTGGTAAAGACAGTTTTTGTTCTGTACTCAATACAGGTACTATACGTGACAATTTTTCCTGCTTGATTCTTTCGTTTAAGTAAGCAATCATTTCTGGCTCAACGTCTACTGCAAAAACTTTACCAGTTCCCACCATTTTTGAAAGCAGTGCACTATGGTAGCCACTACCCGCCCCTATATCAGCAATAACCATACCTGGTTTTACGGCTAAATTTTTTAATAATAGAGATGTATTTTCTTCCATTTCTCTTTCTTCCCTTTCAAGCCAATCTATTCCATAATGACTCATTACTTGGGCAATTTGTCTGCCCATGTACCATTTATTAATACCGTTGGGGTCCCCTGTCCTTATTTTATAACGGTCTTGACCCAATGAAAACAAGCTCAGCGATAGAAAAGCAAAAAGCAGTATATAGGGTTTTAATGTATGCATGGAACTATTTTGTGTAAACAAAGGTATTGAATTGTATAGAGTTATGTTTGAGAAAAATCGAAATCGAATAGAAATAGAATATTATGTCTAAATTTAGTTGTAAATTTTAATGATGATTCAAAAATTAACTACCTGCCTATTAATCTTGTTGCTAGCAAATCAAGTGAATGCTCAAAAAACTAAGTATATTATTGTAAGACATGCAGAAAAAGATACCACACTTGCTAATGCTAAAATGATGGCATCGGATCCTCCACTTAATAGTATTGGCGAAAAAAGGGCATTGTCATTAGTGGACAAATTCAAGGTGCATAAAATTAATCAGATTTATTCTACAAACTATATAAGAACAAAAGCTACAGCTTCGCCTATTGCCAAAGCTCAAAATTTAAATATTGCCATTTACGACCCTAGAAAACTAGATACATTTGCGACTCAACTTCTGTCATCAGAAAATAGTGGGAAAACTATTTTAATTGTGGGCCATTCTAATACAAGTCCGAAATTGGTTAATTTACTAATTGAAAAAGAACAATTTAAAGATTTGGATGAATCCATCTATGACAGTTATTGGATTGTTACAAGTAAAAATGGTAAAATAAAGGCGAAAATGATGAAATACTAATAATTTAACAATCCACCGCCTCTAAAAAATATATAGACTCATTGCACAATGGGTCTATTTTTTTGCTTAAATTTAAAGACTCTAAAACCATTTTTATGATCAAAAAAATAATTGCTTTACTAAGCTTAGTTGTATGCACTCAATTGGGTTTTGCCCAGGATCTAAATAAAGAATTATCTCCCTTAAAATGGAGAAGTATTGGACCCTTTAGAGGAGGCAGGTCCAATATGGCCTCTGGAGTAATCAATAATAGAGATATCTATTACATGGGCACTACTGGTGGTGGTTTATGGAAAACAGAAAACAGCGGAATGAGTTGGAATAATATTTCTGACGGATTTTTTAAAACAGGTTCTGTAGGTGCGGTTGCGGTTGCAGAAAGCGATGCTAATATTGTTTATGTGGGCATGGGCGAGCACGCAATAAGAGGTGTGATGACACATCATGGAGATGGTGTGTATAAAAGTACAGATGCTGGCAAGACATGGAAAAAAATGGGATTGGATGCCACACAACATATTTCAAGAATTGCCATTGATCCAAAAAATCCAAATATTGTTTTTGTTGCAGCGCAGGGTGCGTTGTATAGCAAGTCAACAGAGCGTGGCATTTATAAATCTGTTGATGGTGGTACGACATGGAAAAAAGTATTGTATGTAGATGATAAAACAGGTTGTGCAGAAATATCAATGGATATGCATAACCCATCTATCATGTATGCTGCAATGTGGGAACATGGTCGTTTGCCATGGCAGGTAATTAGTGGCGGACCAGGAAGTGGATTGTATAAATCAACTGATGGAGGAAATAATTGGGTGAAAATGGAAAAGGGATTACCAAAAGAAATGGGTAAGATGTCTATCGCTGTATCAAGAGCAAATTCAGAAAAAGTATATGCATTAATTGAAAGTGATTTTAGTAAAGACGCAGGAGGTTTATATGTGTCTGATGATGCAGGTGCAAGTTGGTCACAAATTAATAAAAGTCATCGCCTAATTCAGCGCGCATGGTATTATATCGAACTATTTCCAGATCCTACCAATGAAAACACCGTGTATGTAATGAGTGCCCCTTCCTTAAAATCAATTGATGGTGGTAAAACATTTACAGACTTTGCACGCACGCACGGCGACTACCATGATTTATGGATTCATCCAAGCAACGGCAAGAACATGGTCATTGCAGATGATGGCGGTGCTGCTGTAACACATGATGGCGGAAAATCTTGGAGCAGCCAAAACAATATGCCCACTGCACAATTTTATAGAATCAATGTCGACAATGAAACACCTTACAATATTTATGCAGGACAACAAGACAATAGTTCCGTTAAAATTGCGAGTCGCGCCATTGGCGCTGGTGGTATAGATGAAAGAAATTGGAATTCATCTGCAGGTGGTGAGAGTGCGTTTTTGGCATTTGATCCAAACAATCCAAGATATGTTTTAGGTGGCTCTTATCAAGGAACCATAGAAGTATTAGATACAAAAACAAAAGGTAGCACCAATATCATGGCTGCTCCAATTCAATATTTAGGCAGAGATGCAAAAGATATTAAGTACCGTTATAACTGGAACGCACC
>JABMML010000220.1 GCA_013205585.1 Chitinophagaceae bacterium
AAAAGGGGGTGTGAAAATGGAAGATATTGTGCATTATAAAATTCCTTTGGGCTTTTTAGGGGATATCGCCCAGGTCATTTTGGTTAAAAAGCAGCTAGAAGGAATTTTTGATTTTCGCTTCAAAGCGGTGGAAGCAAAATGGGGTAATTACAAGCCTTAGTAAAAATAAATGGCAGTATTTGCAAAATACTTAGCCTAATAAGCTGTTTCTAATTATTATTTTTATAAACTTTGTTCTCAATTTACTCTGATTCATGGCACATACCACCAATGGGCATACCCACAAATTCTCAGTTGCAGGCTTATTAGTTACTTTAGGAATTATTTACGGAGATATTGGAACATCCCCATTGTATGTATTTAGTACCATTATTAATCATAAAGTCGTTACAGAACAATTAATCTACGGTGCTATTTCTTGCGTTTTTTGGACACTCACTTTACAAACAACTTTCAAATATGTTTTGCTAACCCTTCGCGCAGACAACCGTGGTGAGGGTGGAATTTTTTCTTTATTTGCACTGATTCGTCGTTACGTTAAATGGATTTATATTCCCGCTATCATAGGCGCTGCAATGCTTTTAGCCGATGGAATGATTACACCACCCGTGTCTGTATCTTCGGCTATTGAAGGATTAGCGGGGATTGAAGGACTAGAAAAAATTATTGTACCAGGTAATAACTTAACAGTAGGCATTGTACTAACTATTATTTCTTTACTTTTTTTCTTTCAACGTTTTGGTACAAAAATTATTGGATTTGCATTTGGCCCTATTATGTTGATATGGTTTTCAATGATTTTGATTCTTGGCCTTATTCCTGTTTTAGGTAATATAGAAATTTTAAAATCACTGAATCCTTATTATGGACTTGATTTATTAGTAAACTATCCTAAAGGGTTTTGGATATTAGGTGCCGTTTTCCTTTGTACTACTGGTGCCGAGGCCTTGTATAGCGATTTAGGTCATTGCGGCCGTAAAAATATTCAGGTAAGCTGGATTTTTGTAAAATTAGCATTGGTGATGAGTTATATGGGACAAGGTGCTTGGTTATTAAATCATGTGGGAACTGTATCAAATGGTATTAACCCGTTTTTTGAAATTATGCCTCATTGGTTTTTATTAATTGGTATTGGTATTGCCACCATTGCCACCATTATTGCAAGCCAGGCTTTAATTAGTGGTTCATTTACTTTAATTAACGAGGCCATTAGTTTAAATTTTTGGCCACGTGTCACCGTAAAATTTCCAACAGACCAAAAAGGACAAATTTATATTCCTAGTTTAAATTTAATTCTTTGGGTGGGCTGCGTAACTATGCTGCTTTATTTTAGAAAGAGTGAACACATGCTTGCGGCTTATGGTTTCTCTATTATTGTGACCATGATTATGACTACAGTTTTAATTAATTTTTACATGTTAAATGTAAGAAGGTGGAATCGCTGGTTGGTAGCATTTATCATTTTAGTTTTTGCCATTGTTGAAGTATCCTTTTTTGTAGCCAATGTGGTGAAAATTCATGAAGCACTTATTACTTTTGTTTTTTCTTTCAGTATGATTTTTGTGATGTTAATTTGGCATAGAGCTAGAAAAATTACCAATCGTTATTTGGACTTTGTAAAATTGAAAGATTATCTAGAACCATTAGCCGAATTAAGTGCTGATAAGGATATGCCTAAATATGCTACCCATTTAGTGTATTTGACCAAGGCTAATAATTACCGTGAAATTGAACATCGTATCATTGATTCTATTTTAAATAGAAAGCCAAAACGCGCCGATATTTACTGGTTTTTACATATTGACAGAACCGACTCTCCTTATGGAATGGAATATTCAATTCGTGAGTTAGTGGATGAC
Source organism: Chitinophagaceae bacterium (assembly GCA_013205585.1). GTDB lineage: Bacteria > Bacteroidota > Bacteroidia > Chitinophagales > Chitinophagaceae > Sediminibacterium. The sequence continues at coordinate 1,860 of JABMML010000220.1, forward strand.
AAAGTAATGCGTGTCGATTTTAAATTAGGCTTCAGAATTCAACCCCGCGTGAATTTGTGCTTTAAAAAAGTAATGCAAGAATTAAATGAATCTCAAGAGTTAGGTGTGTATAGCAAATATGAATCTTTAAAAAGAAAGGACTTCCACACCGATATTACTTATGTTATTATAGAAAGTTTCTTCTCTATTGAAAATGAATTGTCTATTAGAGAAGACTTTATCATGGATGTATACTTCAATATCAAGCAATTATCACAAAGCGATCAAAAAGCCTTTGGACTAGACAATGATATGACGGTAGTGGAACATGTTCCATTAATCATTAAAGCCAATGAGCAGTCTTTGTTAAAGCGTGTATACGATTAGTTTAGCGCTACTAAACTACTTAATTGATTTTGTTTCCCTATGGCTACTAGCCAGTACTGCGTGTTGGTTTTTTTCTGAATGCCTAAATTGTTTAAATTAATTATTTTAGTATCGGGTATTAGAATTGCAGCTACTGAAAATTGTTTGTTTGTACTTTCTAAAACTGCATACTGTTTAATGCTGCTTAGTAATTTCACTTGTATTTGATAGCTGTTAGTAGTTTGCTTATTTACAACAGGCGCTTCTACTTTATATTGTACTAGCCAAGGCATAGTAGGCACTAAGGCGGGCTTTTGATAATAGTTTTGTTGTAAGCTATCGTTCCAATTATTAATATTATTTTTAAAGCTAGTACTACTATAATAAGCGCTACCGCTTGTGTTTTTTAAAGCGCGTACTCTTTTTATTTGATAAGGCAGTTCATTTTTATCTCTCCAAGCAGTATTAGTACCTGCTTTATAGATACCATGACCGACATATAAATTTTTTCCATAACTATTTTGATCCCACCAATCAATAATGGTATCATAATTGGCTAAGGGATGTCCATGCTCCCAATAAATTTGTGGGGCTATATAATCTACCCAACCTTTTTCTAACCATAATAATATATCGGCGTATAAGTCGTCGTAGTTGGTTTGACCTCCCTTGGTG